>CALFYU010000568.1 GCA_937952455.1 uncultured Planctomycetaceae bacterium | reverse complement strand
GCATCCTTCTAAACAGCGGTCGATTCGGCAAATCCCGGTTGTGATGGGCATTTTTGCTGATAAAATGGGAGACTAGGTATTCGTAGCCGCTGCGCTGTGATTCCGACGCCCGTTTCTCACGCAATTCGCAGGGCGATCGCCCGGATTCGAGGCGGGCCGGTCAATCAGACCGCAATGCTTCCTCTAGCACAAAAGGTTGTCTGACATGCGCTCAAAGCATCTCGTTTTACTGTCGGTCGTTTGCGGGTTGATGATCTGCGATCTGCCGGCGGTATGCCAAGCCCAAGAGGCGGTGGTCGTTCCCTCCTCCGGTCGAAGCCGCCGCGCGGTTCCGGCTCAACCCGGCCAGCCTCAGCCGGGGCAACCCAATCCGGGGGACAAGTCCCAGCCGGGTGGCGATGAAAACAAGGATAAGAAACCGGAGGAGAAAAAGAGCGAATCGGACGCTGCGACCGTCAAGCGGCCCGACAAACCGGAACAGCAACCGAAACCCGATGAACTTAAACTGGTCAAACTGGGGGACGACGAGGTCCGTTTCAATTTTCGCGGCGCCCCTTGGCCGGTCGTGCTCAAAGAGTTGGCCGACGTCGCGCACGTCAACCTCGACTGGCAGGAACTGCCCGGTGACTATTTGAACTTCGTCACCACGGGCAGCTATAAGGTCGACGAAGCCCGCGACGTGATCAACCGCCATCTTCTGGCGCGGGGGTTCACGATGATCTTGCACGACGAGATGCTCTCAGTCGTCAGCCTGAAAAAGATCAAAGATCTGAATCCGGCCGTTGTGCCGGAGGTCAAGCCGGAACAGCTCGCTAAGCTGATGCCGCATGAGTACGTTCGCACCTCGTTCGTGTTGGAAACGCTGATCGCCAAGGACTTGGAAGAACAACTCAAACCCCTAATTAGCCCCGAACATGGCCGGCTCAATGCGGTGGCGTCGCTCAACCGGCTCGAAGCCATGGACACCGTGGCTAACCTACGGCAGATTCAGAAATATCTGGAGATGGAGAATTCCGAAGTCGGTCATGACCGCGTGATGCAGGAGTTCTTTTTGAAACATACGCGGGCCGCCGAAACGCTTGCGCAACTGGAGAAACTGTTGGGCATCAAGTCGGCTCCCGACGTCTCCGGGGCCGCGAATCCGCAGATGATGCAGCAGATGCAACAAATGATGCAGCAAATGCAGCGCAGTCAACAACAACAAAAAGGGGGAGCCGCTGGCGCCGCTCAGCCGGAAGAAGTGCGGCTGATCGTCAATGCCCGCAGCAACAGCATCATGGCGACCGCGCCGCCGAACAAGATGGCGGTGATCGACCAGGCGATCAAGTCGCTCGACGTTCCCGCCGATCCATCGGAATCGCTGTTTCACAACATCGACCGCATGCAGACTTATCGTCTGGCGGCCACCGATCCGGAAACGTTGGTGAAGATGCTGGAGGACCTGGGCGGACTGGATATCGGCACGCAACTCGAGGTCGACAAAAAGAACAAGGCGATCATCGCCAAGGCCTCGATGACCGACCACTTGATGATCCGCAAGTTGATCCAGAAACTGGACGGCAGCGGGCGGCGGTTTGAGGTCATCAAACTGCGGCGATTGGACGCAGTCGACGTTGCTGGATCGATCAAATTCATGATGGGGGGCGAAGAGGAGAAGAAGGACAATCGCCGGTCTCGGTATTCGTGGTACGGCTATGGGTCGTCCAATGACAAAGAAGAAGAGGAAGACAAGTTCCGCGTCGACGCCGACATGGAGAGCAACCGCTTGCTGCTGTGGGCGAACGATGTGGAATTGGATTCGGTCGAAGGCCTGTTGGTGAAACTGGGAGAAATCCGCGCCCCCGGGCAAAACCGCAGCACGATGCGAGTCTTGGAATCGGTCTCTCCCGAAGATTCCGAAAAAGTCTTGGAACGCTTGCGAAGGATTTGGCCCGGCATCCGTCCCAATGAATTGCATCTGCCCGAACCGCTCCCCAAATCGGAAGAGAAGGAGCCGGGCGACAAAACTGACGAAGAACCCGATGACACCACAAGGTTGCCCAAGACGGCTCTCCGCCCCCAACAACCTCGCCTGCAGTTGGCGAACTTTCTCGATGAGAAGACCGCTGCCTCGGAATCTGAGAAAACGCAGGCCGCCGACAACAATGCGGACACGCAGCCTGTAGCGGAAACCGATGAGCGGCAAGCGCATAACTCTACGGCTGACCGTGGCTAAGCTGAAGTGCCCCCCATCTCCATCCTCCGCGCGCACGATGGCCGCTTGATCATCAGTTGCGAAGACCCGGCGGCGCTCGACGTCTTGGAAGACTTGATGGACGACATCGCGCCTCCACCCAAAACCTATAAGGTTTTCTTCCTCAAGTATGCCTCCGCCTACTGGGTCAGCCTGAACCTCGAGGACTTTTTTAAGGAAGAGGACGAGGACGACCAACGGCGCCGACCCTATTGGTATTCCTGGTACGACGATTACAACAACGACTCCAGCGACGAAACGCGGAGTCTCTCCAAGCGCCGCAAGTTGAAGTTCATTGTCGATGACGACACGAACTCGATCATGGTGCGGGGCGGTGATTCCAGCCAATGGAAAACGGTCGAAGAATTGATCGCGCTGTACGACAAGCCGGAGCCACCCAACTCACGCAACGTGCGCCACATGAAGATCTTTAAGCTCAAATACAACTCTGCGGCGGACGTTTCTGAAGCGATCAAGGACGTGTTTCGCGACTTGTTGAGCGCCAATGACAAAGCCCTGCAGAATCAGCCTAAGAAGCAGACCAACATCCGCTATGCCGATATTTTCTCCGAAGATGATCACGACGAACTCAGCCAGGGCCGCTTCAAAGGGGCTCTGTCGATCGGTGTGGAACCAAAGACGAACACGTTGATCGTGTCGGCCAACGAAACGATCCTCCATGCAGTGGAGGTTATGATCGACGAGATGGAGCAGTCGGCCGCTCCGCTGGAGGCGAACATGCAGGTCGTCAAACTCAAGCCGGGCATGGATTCGGCGACGATTCACCAGAATCTTTCCAAGCTGCTCAATCCGCGTCCGCCGCAGGACGACAAAAAGAAGCAGGAAGCGGAACGGCAAAGACAGTTGCAGGAACAACAACAGCAACAACAAAACGCCGCCGCTGCCGCCGTCCTCGAATGACGATCGCCTCTACGTTGTGCTCATGCCGCCCGCCCTCAGCCCCCGGCTCTGCCGGGGGAGCGGGCCGGATTGTTGCGGTCGCTACTCGCTTTTCACAAAGCCAAAAATATGCCCTGACGGCGTGAGCATATAGGCTTCCCCCTGTTCATCCTCGCCGAACGACATCACGGGCAACGGGTCGGCCCCTTCCGGCCAACTGATGCTGCGGTTTGCGGTCACCTTTTTGGCGGCTGCATCGTACTTGAGCGCCCAGATGCGGCCCGTCACGTAATCGGCATACAGATAGGAACCGGCCAACTCCGGCAGCCGTTTTCCGCGATATACGTGTCCGCCCGTGATCGATTTGCCGATGCTGTGGTGGTATTCCCAAATCGGCTCGATCAAGTCCTCGCGCGGCTCGGAGCCCTGCGGACCAAATTTGTGTTTTGCCTCGCGGAGATTCCAGCCGTAGTTGCCCCCTTTGACGATGATGTCAATTTCCTCCCAAAGGTCCTGCCCCACGTCGCTCGCCCAGCACAGGCCCGTTTCGGGGTCAAACGACAGCCGCCAGATGTTGCGGATGCCATAGGCATAAATCTCCGGCCGCGCGCCGGGCGTATTCACAAAGGGGTTATCGGGAGGGATCGCGTAATTCTTTTTGCCGGACTTGCGGTCCACGTCGATCCGCAGCACCGATCCCAACAGCGTCTTTAAGTTTTGCCCGTTGCGGTGCGGATCGTTCGCCGCGCCGCCGTCCCCCAGGGCGATATACAGATACCCATCCGGACCGAACGCGATCGTTCCGCCGTTGTGGTTCCAAAACGGCTGTGGGATGCGCAGGATTTCCACTTCGGTGGCCGGATCCACTTTTTGAGGATCATCAGCCGACACCGTAAACCGCGATACGACCGACGTGTGCGGGGCGTCGGTGGTCGTGTAATACACGAACAGATGGCCGTTTTCCTTGTACTTGGGGTGAAACGCCAGTCCCAACAGTCCCTCTTCGTTTTGATCGTCCTTGTAAACCACCTGGGATTCGATGTCGAGGAACACGCTCGACTCTTGGGCTTCTGGATCGTTTTCGAAAACGCGGACCACTCCCTCCTGCTCGGCCACAAACACCCGGTCGCTGCCGTCACCGGCGTGGGTGAGCACGATCGGGCGGCGGAATTCCAAATCAAAAAACGTCTGCTCCGCCCGAATCGGCAACGGCGATTCATCAATTTCGGCCGCTCCACCGGAAGACGCGAAGCAGCAGAGGGACAGGATCGTTGCGCAGAGCAGGAGCGCCATTCTCAAAGAGGTCTTCATGAGGAGCATCACCTATTGTGTGAATCGATTAGGAAGGAATCATTTGAAACGATGCGCCGCGACGCATCGATTGGGGAGGTATGAGCATAAAGTCAAGCGGCCGCAATTTCAAATCGGGCGGCTATTGAAACAATTCCGGATCGAGCGTCCAGGTCCCGAAATCGTTCTCCCCCGGCTTGATGGTCACTGTCAATCGGCCCTTTTCCCAGGTATGGGCGTCGCCGTCGCTGGTCGCCGTGGTCACCGCTTCCGGGATTTCGTGCCAGACTTGAAACGTCCATTCCCCGGCAGGGAGGTTTTTAATCGTGAACCGCCCCTGGTCATCGGTGACCGCCATATAGGGGTGGTCCTGAACCAGCAGCCAACCAGTCATCCAAGAATGTATCGAACAACTGACCTTCACCGGTTCGCGTTCGGCGCGGCGGACGCTGCGTTGGTCCTCGGTATTCGCCGCCGAAACCGCGTGAACCGGCAAATTTCGCTTGAAGTAGGCCGCCGTCTTGTGCGCGACCGCGTCGTCATTTTTGATTAACAGCTTTTGCGTGGTCCGCATGGTCACCACGTGCGGAGCGAACCGGCATTTGTCATTGGCCAGCACCACGTCTGCCTCAGCCGTTTTGGCGTATGACTCATGAATCGGCGGTGTCTTGCCGCGCGGCTTTTCCAGCCACAACACGACGTTGGCGATGCCGCGGTTTTCTTTGTTGACCAATAGCCGTTCGGAAGGCGTATCAAACTGCGCGCAAAACGCGACATCCTTATTCAGCGTCAGCTTCTCAGCCGCCGGCGGTTCCCCGCCGTAAACAAACTGGCCGCTCAGGTTTCCCCAACTCTGCGCCCCCTCCTCCTCGGCAGCGGCGACGCTGACGAAACCTTCGGGTTGCCCAAAAGTCGAACCGAGCCAACCCCCGGCCGTTGCCACAATTGCCAAACCAATGACCGAATAAGATCTCAACACGGCTGCACCTCAAGCGGAATTCGTAACTTTTGACGTATTCGTTTCAAGTACATCATAACGCCCGCCGCCGACCGGTCGAGTGCGGTGGCCGCCCGAATTGATCCCACCGAAAATTCCCGCCGTGGCGGAGTGGATGCGCGGAGGAGGATTCCACTAAGATCAATTTCAGCGCATTGCAGTCGAATTCCCATTGCCCGCGATCCAGAGCTTTATGACCGAGCCGCCGCAAAACCGTTCTGACACTCTGCCCGGCTGGGTCTGGGCAGCCGTGGTCGTCCTGGGGGGCACGCTCGCCTATTGCCTGGGATTGCAGATGGTGTTCGAGGACCAGTCGCTGGCCTCCACGATGATCAGTTCCGGCCTGTGGCGAAAGGTCGTCACTGTTCTCGGCGGGGAACTGCACCCCGATCCCGCTCACCAGTCCTTCACCGCTGCGGTCCCCTTTTGGCAACTGTTGTTTGCGATCGGGTTGGTGAGCCTCTCCGCCTGGTTCGCCGGGGCCGCCTGGTTATCCCACGTGCGAGGGCGGTCCTATTCCGACGCACTGGGCGATTGGGGATCGCGCGGGTGGCTGTGGCTGCTCTTGCCGTTTCTCTGGCAAATCCTGTGGGTCATGCCGCTCGGAGAAAACTGGAATCAATTCGTGTCCGCCTCGACACCGTTTTGGTTCGCTCTCAGTTGTGCCGGCTGGGGGGCGACCTTTTTTGCATTGGCGGCGAAGGCGCACACGACGAGCATGGAAGGTACGCCACCGCAAAAAGTTCCCTGGATTCTGTGGCTGGGCCTGGCCTTATTCATTGCCTGTT
>CALFYU010000567.1 GCA_937952455.1 uncultured Planctomycetaceae bacterium | reverse complement strand
GTTGGGATTTCGAAAAACGCGGATCCAGATGTCACCGGCTACGGACGCAGCCTCCCCCGGGGAAGCGAACATGGTACCAAAAAATTGGCCCGGACACCCGAAAGCGTTACGGCTCAGAATAAAATACGGCCAGCCAGACGGTCGGCCCATCGGGCGTCGTCCATACGACGCGGTGCCGGCGGTGGGCGGGAATGTCGAGGTAGTCGCCGGGCAGCAGTTCCAGCGGTTCGTCAGCACCGGCAAACATCACGCGGGCCGCCCCTCGCAGTAATACGACCCACTCGTGTTCCGCTTGGTCGTACCAAAAGCCGGCGGGACTGGCATGGCCGCGGGAGACGATTCGCTCCACGCGCACATCGGCCGCCGCCAACACTGTTTCGAAAAGTTCTTCCGGCAGTTTGCCGGGAATATCGGCGAAGAGATTGCGCATAGGTATATCCGCGGAGAAATCTAGGACGCCAAGGGGGGCGTTCGCTCAACGGTAATCTGTCTTACGGTGCGGTGTCGCCTTGTTCTTTGGTGATCGTCTCGAAATACCGTTCAATCGCGCGGCGGTACTGCTCCGGCGGCGTGTGGCCGCGGCCTTGGCGGAGTTTTTCTTCCAATTCCGAGGCCAGCGTGTTCCAGCGGATTCGGTCGCGGCGATTTTTGCGCGTCGCATTCTGTCCGTCGGTCTGTTTAATTCGCCGATTGGCCCGGCGAACGTCCTGTTGCAAACGATTCAGGTTCTGCATGGCCTGCTGGGCCTGACCCATGGCAGCCCCGCCGAGTCCCCCGCCGCCTCCACCGCTGTTGGGGCTGAGCCAATCCTGTTCCACGTTGATATTGTTCGGGCGGGGCGGGATGCCCAGAGTCTCCATTGCCAGCGCCTCTTGTTCAAGCATGGCCAGCAGCTCTTCCAAGGTCTTGGTCTGCAACTCCCCCTCTGCCGTCAGTTTCGTATCGACCGGGCGGGCGTCGAGTTCCTTGATCATACCGTCCATGATCTCATCGAGTTGCTCCTCGGCCTTGGCGAAATCCTTCGCGACCTGGGACTGCTGCTCGACGGCACGGGGCAGCTGGTTTTGTTGCAGCGACAACTGCGTGTTCACCAAATCCGGAAGCAGTTCTTCGTCGAAGGTCACGAACAATTGCCGCGCCCCATTGATCAGATCGTCCGACATTCCGGCCAGCCACGACTCCAACCCTTCGAGTTTGACGGCCAGATGCGCCGTGTCGATGCCAATGCGGTTTTGTTCCACGTCGGCGGCCAAGTGATACAACCCATCCGCCACGGTATTGGCCTGATAGACCCAGCCCGAGGTTTGCGTGATCAGCTTTTTAACCTCCGCCTGCCGGTTCGTCACGTGAACGGCCAACAGATCATGTTCGGGGTGGTCATTCATCACATCCGGTAATCGCGTCTGGAACTCCTTCAACTGCCGGTGCAGCGACTCCGCCTGTTCGCGGGCTTTGTCGAGGTCTCCGGCCGAAGCAGCGTCGGCCAGCGCGCGGCCGGTTGTGGCCATCATCGTCGCCGCCTCCTGCATTTTGGCCAATTCGCCCGTACCCACGTCGAGGTCCAAGGGGGTCCACGTCACATAGTTGTCGAGCAGTTGCGCCGTCCCCTCGGCGATTTCTCCTGCGGAACGCACCTGCCAGGCGTGGATGTGCTTTTTGGCCAATTCGGCCCGCTCCGCATCCGGAGCTTTGGCCCAGGCCGCTAATTCCGCGTTCAACTCCTCTTGCCGACGCGCCAGGATTGTCAGTTGATCACGGAGGGTGTCGGCTTGCAGTCGCGTTCGCGCCATATACCGCCGCAGCAGACGCGGATCGTTGGCCAGTGCCTTGGCCAATTCCGCCTGGATGTCCCGTTTGCGCTCCAGTAGCTCCTGAAACTTCTTGCGGAAATCCTCGTCCATTTCAAATTCGAGAAATTTGCGGCTCTTGGGATTCAACGTCGGTTTCTTCGATTGCAGCAGCGCAAACGTCCCCTCGACGAAGAATTCGTGCATCTTCTTGATTTGAGCCATTGTTTCATCGAGTTTCTCATTGAGCTTCACCGTTTCATATTTTCGATTGAGCTGTTCGACCAGTTCCCTCGCGCGGCGGATATGATGTTGCGCCTGCTGCAGATCCTGCCCGCGGGAATCGGCCGCTTCATCGATCGCGGCCGCCAGATCGTCGCGGGCTGGGCCGACGTGCTCCTGTCCGATATTGATGAGTTGCAACCCGATAAACGCATACGGCGTGTCGACGGATTTTTCGCGAAGTTTGAGGATCGTCGCTTCACCGCCGGCCAATTGCTGATCGGCGCGGCCGGCGGACTCTGCGTCGGCGGCGGCCCAATTCGCGTCGGGGTTGCCAGCCACCAGCGGTTTGATCAATCGTTCGGCCGCCGCGAGATGTTCGTCGAGCTGCTTCAAAAACGGGTCGATCTGCAACTGCAGCTTTTCGCGGGCCTGTCCCGCAAATGAGCCTGCCCATTCATCAATGGTCAACCGCAGCGGTTTGCTTGTGGACGCCTGACCGACATCCAACATCCGCCGCGTCATGTCGTCGTCCGGCTTGGGCGCGCCGGCCAACTGCCCGCGCTGCGGCGACTGTTCATCCTCCTTCGCTGGAGGCGCAGTTTGTGCATTGTCCGAACCGCCGGTCGACGAACCGGGCGGTTGGTCACGATTAGGCTTGGGGGATCGCCCCGGCTTGGGCTGCGCACCGGGTTGTTCATTTTTGGCAATCCGTTGGTCGTCCTTCGGCCTGGCATCGTCTTTCTCGCCTTGTGCCAAAGCTGGCGGTTTCGCCGGTGGTTTTTCGGATCCCGCCGGCGGTTTGTCGCCTGCCTCCGGTGATTGGCCCGGTTTGGCGGTCGCGTCTTCCGCATCCGCCGCGCTTTTCTTGCCGCCGACGGGCTTGTCATTCTTGGCCGCATCTACTTTCGGTGGTTTGGCTGACGGTGCATCTCCATCGGGCTGGTCCGTCTGCGTGGGCTTACCGTCTGCTACGGGTGGTTCGCCGGTCGGATCGGTCTTTCGTTCGGGTGTATCGTCACTAGCCACCTGAGCCTGCGGGGTCGTCACGTCGGCCGTCGGCGGAAGCTGCCGGCTCGGCTGTGGTGTATCACCGCCGCCAGCGGGCAGTTGTTGCGGCGGGCTGGTTTGTGTGGCCGCATCGGCGAGGGTGGTGTCGTTGGGCGTCCCGGTGTCGGTCATGGTCTGCTTGGTGTCGAACACCCGCACCGAATAGCTTAGCTCGGTTCCCTGCTCCAATTGAAATTGTTTGAGGTCCAACGGAACTTCACCGGTGACTTCCTCGGCTCCTTCGAGTTCCCCCAGCGGGATTTCAATCACCTTGAGTTCTTTGGCGTCGGGGCCATGTCCCTCATAAACAACCAGTTCCGCTTTGGTGATGCCGAAGTCGTCTTTGGCGGCGAATTCCACCGTCACCGTATCGTCGGGACGGACGGCGATCTCGTCGTCGGGTGTCGTGACCTTGACCCGCGGCGCGCGGTCGCGATAAACGATCACCCGGCAGGTGGGGGGGCTGTCATTTTTCAAACCGTATTCGCTGGTCAAAATCGGCGAAAGAATCAGCGGCTCGCTCAGCACGGTGGAAAAGACATATTTCCCGTCGGCCCGCGGCTTAACGAGTTGCGCGCGGTCGTCACCCAATTTCATTTCAAACGTTGAAAGCGGCGTATTCGACTCAAACGATGCTTCGAGCCGGCCGCCCTCCAGGACGCGAATTTTGTGCGGCAGTCCCTGCTCGTGAACCTCCGGAAGCCGGCTGTATGCGGGCGGTGTGATACGAAAGTCGATCGCCGCAATTCGCGGGCGTTCGACCACGGTGACTTTGTGCCAATCGGTCTGTCCATCGCCGCTGCGGACGCGATAGGCAAAAGATTCCGTGACCGCCGGTACTTCGTGCTCAAAGGCGTTTTCGTCACGTTTGCTGGGATAGAGCTTGACCGGATCGGAGCGTTCCCCGTTTTCATAACGCACGAACAACAGCGCCGACTCCTGCGGGCGGTTTTCGACCACGGCTTGCAGCGTGATCGGTTCGCCTTCGCCCACGATGGCGTCTCCCGTGACGGAGGTCACCCGCGTGACGCTGATATTGGCGGCCGGCATCCAGAAACGCTGCATCAACACCGACGTCTGAGGCCAATCCAATAGCACCGCCAGCAACAGCGCGGCCGAAACTCCTCCCAGAATATAGGCGCCGTGCCGGACGCCGTCGGTGGGGGTGACGGCTTCGGGAGTGACGGTGTCGTTGAAATCGGCCGCTTCGCGGGCCACTCGTTCGATCATGGCGGCAGCGCCTCGCTTTTCGGGCGGATCTTCGTTTTGGGCGATTTCCGTCACCGTCGACCAGCGTTCCTCTAATTGGGGAAGCGCCGCATCCACGTCTCGCGCGACGTCCTGCAGCCGGTATCGCGACAGCAACGGGCGAATCGCCCAAGCGACTAATAGAATTCCGCCGGTGACGAGCGAGACGAGTGTCAACACCGTCCGCGCGGAGGTGCTGAACAGCGTGAACAGCCAGTCGATCAGCATGGCGCCCATCATCACCGCTAGAAAACCGGCAAGCGCCGTCATCACTCCGGCCAGGACTCGCAGTTTGACGTCACGGCCGCGGACGTCCTTGAGTTTTTGGCGAACCGGCGGCGGGACTTCCACAGAGCGCATAGCAGTCGACATTGTTCGACTCCTTCAACATCACTTGTTGGATGGTACGATCTATCTTACTCGGTATTTTGCGGTGATCTAGGACAATCCGGACATCTTGCGGATGGTCCATTCCGCAGCGAGACACAGAAACACCAGCCAAAAACACCACCACGTATTCCACAACGACTGCCGCGACGTTTCTTCGGTGACGTGCGGGGCCAGGTTCACCGTTTGCAATACCTCGCTGACCGCCGTCGGCGGGACGACATATCCGCCGGTCAATTCGGCGATCTGCGCGAGCAGCGGGCGGTCGGAACGGGTGTCCGCCATTTCGGTCGACAACGTCGGATCGACCGACACCGACGTCTTGATCGGACCATCCACCTTTTCGGCATTCAACAACGAGTCGACCGCTTCTCCCAAGACGGACAAATCGTACGAACCGACCGCCAAGCCCTCGAAATGACCGAGATATCGGCCGGGAATGTTGGGATCCGCGGCCAATGGAACCGAGGCAGCGACTTTATCGTTCTGAAAAGCCCGCGCCTCCAATTCTGCCCCAGTCACGGGTGAGCCGTCCAAGGTGCGCAACTGCACGATCGCTTCCACTCCCTCGCCGGCGGTATAGGTCGATTTGTCCGCGCGGATTCGCACGGTCTTCGATCCGGTCGCCAGGTCGCGGGCAATCGCCCAGCGGATCAACTGGCCCCAAAACTGGTGGTGATAGCGGTCGCCGTTGCGAATCCGTAATTGGTAGGTTGTCGGCGCAGACAAATAGACGACCCGCCCACGGCCCACCATCTGCCAGCATAAGAAGGCGTGTCCGGTGTCCGCCGGTCTGCCGCCGTCGGCGGCGACCGCGCGAATCAGCGTGTGGCTGGTCGGTTTAGGACGGCTGTATTCCGAGAGCGAATAGACCGGCAGTGATTGCGACATCTCTTGCCAGATGCGGTCGGCGTTGAAGGCATCCTCACCGATCTGCAGGGCATCGGCCATTTTTCCCTCCGCGGTAAGTTGCAGGTGGAACCCGGTTTTCCCATCGATAATGTCCGACGTCTGTTCGACCGGTACCAAGTCTTCCAACGGCTCGCCGCGAAAGGCGTGCGGCATCGCCTCTTGGCCGGCAATGATCACCAGCGTGCCTCCCTGCCGGGTCACATATTCCCGCAGCGCCTCCTGGCTGTCGCGATCGAGTTGACGGGGCGTGACGTCTCCCAAGATCACCATCCGGTAGTAGGCCCACTCATCAACTTTGCGGGGGAACTCGGGCAAACGCTGCAATCGGCCGGTTCCCGAAATCTCCGGGGCGAAGAGCAGTTGTTCGTATTCGAGGCTTTCGTCACGGGTGAAGAGATTCGACAAATACCGAAACTCCCAGCGGGGCAGGTTATCAGCCAGCAACACACGAATCGAATCCTCGATCGTCTCCACGTCAAAGGTGGCGTAGTTGTTGTCGTTATTGGTTTCCTCGGCGAGCGGTTTCACGCGCAGCCGAAACGGGTGCCGGCCGAATCGGTCAGCCATCTTCGAGAATGAGACCCGATGATCGGCTCGTTCCGAGTCGACTTCGATCTGCCGCTGGTCAATCACGCGATCCTCGTAGAGCAACTCGACGTCCAACGTTTCGCCCGCGCATTTGTAGGCCGTGATGATGGCGTCGATGGAAATCAAATCGTCCTTGGCCACCGCTGGCGGCGCGTCGACGTGATGCACGATCACGTCCCGCAACACGTCCGACATCCCCAACGGCACGACGTGCACCGGCAAGCGTCCCAGCCCGGCCGCCACGTCCCGCGGGTGACGGGCGTCGACGGCATTGTGCCGGCCGTCGGAGAAGATGACCGCGGCCGCAACGTCCTCCGCCGCCGCGTCGCGGCTCAGTTGTTCCAGACCCGCCGTGAGGTTCGTAATCCGCAGCGCGGGATCGTCCGCCTCGTCCGCTGTATCATCCATTTCCCATTTCGCGTCAGGGATGGAGTTGACAGCGTCGGATATCAAATACCGGCGAATCCGCACCGTCTGCGACAATTCACTCAGCCACGATTTCTCCGCCGTGCTGAGCAGTTGCATGACTTTGTCGCCGCGACTGAACGCCAACTCACTCTGCGAGGGGACGTTGGATTGGGCATTGAAGAACGCGTCTCCCTCCTGTTCGGCCAATACGCTCAACCGCTCCGCGCCGCTTGACAGACGCTCCAGTTGATTCAACAGGGCGTACATCTTCGCCGTGTCCTCTTCGAGAACCAGCTGCGAGGATTGCAACTTCTCGGCCAGCGTCTGCAACTCACCGGTGAGACGGGTGAGATTGTCCGTCAGTTCGTTGATGACGGCCGTAAACCGCGTACCGGCCGGCACGTCGCGGAGGCTGTCCATGTAGTCGTCCAAACGCTGGATGCAGCGCCCGGAGGCGGATACGGCACGGCCGGCCGCTTCGTCCTGCATGCCCCGCTGGAGTAACTCGAGCGCCTCGCGCAAGTGTTGCTCCGCCGCCGCCGCGGCAATCCGCGCCCGATCGCATGCCTGCAGCGGATGCAGCGCGCCGCTCTCCCGCCGGGCCAATGACCAACGCCAATCCTCCAACGGCCGCGGTGCATCGACAACTTCCATGCTGCCGCTGTTATCAGCAAACAAGGCAATCGTCCGGGGCGTTGTGTGCTGTTTGATGGTCACATGCGTCGGACCCAGCAACATCCAAATCACCACGCCCAACACGACCGCCCGCATCAGCCAAAACACCGGCGTCAGCCAGCGCCGCGTCAAACGCCCCTCGCGCCACAGCGTCCAGCCGAACAGCGCCGCCAACGCCAGTCCCAGCAAGACGGCATGCGTAACCGTCAACGGGCCTTCGAAGGCAAACTTTTCAATCGTCTCGGTGTGCGGCGCGTTCATGTTCTATTTTTGAAATCGTGCAAAAGCTGCGATGAACCTTTCACCCCGAAAAAGCGTGCCACCGGCGGCTGGTCCGCCAGTGCAAATCGCGCGATGGGTTAAGGCACTGCTGGACAAGCCAGCATTGGCACCCGATCATCGAGGTTCCAACGTGTATCAATGGGTCGTCTCATCCGGTCGGCGCGGTTCGATATCCGTAACGTCTGTTCGTCGCCCAGGCGGCAATCAACATTTCCATCACCACAAACAACAAAAACGCCGTCAGCAGTCCGTTCCAAATCGGCTCTTGGCGAATCTCCACCGTCTGCCCGCTCGGCACCGACAACAATTCCGTTGTGAATTGCACGCCGCCCGCTTTCGCCAACAGCGCGCGCTGCGAATCGTCCAGCGGCGCCAAATCGGATTCTTCGGCGTCGCGCTGCACGTAAAACGGCACGCTGACTTCGGTCGTCGACCCGGGATTGACGGTGAGCAAATATTTGCCGGGTAAAAAGGCGCGGTGATAAGTGAATATCTCCCGCCGATCGCGCAATTCCGGTGACAACTCCAGCGGCTTTCCCACTGGCGGCTGCAGCGACGCCACCGATTCCTTTTGCCCCACGTCCTGTTCAAAGACCAACGGCTCACCCGGCTGCAGGTTGCGCTGGGCGACGGCCGGTTCGGAGAGGTACCACAACCATTCGTGCACCATCGGCACATAGACCTGGCACAACGGCAGGTTCGTCCAACTCAAACCGACCGGCATGCATTGGGTAATCACGCGGCCGGAGCCGGTATACTTTTCTGCCGCCAGAATGGCCCCCTTGTCGGATCGCAACAACACCGACACCTCGCTGTCCGACCCCGGATTGCGGAACTGGTGCCGGCGATACAATTTGACTTCATCGACGTCCAGCCGCTGCGTGTCCCCCAATAATTCCGTCGCGACGTGCCCCGCTTCCGGCGGATGCACAAGGTCGAATTTGTCGCGATTATTCGCATCGCCCGTCGGGTCCTCCAGCAACAGCGGTGCGATCCCCTGGCCTTCCCGGAAAAACAGGCTGTTGTAGGTTTCCCGGTCCGCATGTTCGCCCAGGGCGATCCACAGTCCCCCCCCGCCACGGACGTATTCGGCTAGGTGTTCGACCTCTTCGTCTGACAATTCCGGAACGTCGGTCAATACGATCGCGTAATAATCGGCCAACGTCAGCGACTTGAGTTCGTCAAACTCCGCCAGCGTGGGTTGGAACACCGACACCGGTTCCTCGCCCGTATGGATCTCGTCGTCGACTTGGCCCAGCGCGGCCATGAGATAACTCGATTCGCTGCGGCCCCGCACCCCGTCTTCTGCGGGCCGCAGGACCAATAGCGGAACCCGCTCGACCGCTTCAACAACCAGCGAACCGGCGTTGTCCGCATTCAAACTGTCTTTGCCGTCGATGCGGCCTTCGATGGAGGCGACGCCGGGAGTTTCCAGCGAGAACTGAAACGGAACGGTCACCGACTGGCCCGCTTCCAGCGGTTCGATTGTCGACACCCCGACCGACTCGCCGTCGGATTCCCATTTCAACAACTTCGACGTGGTTGGCTTCGTCCCGCGGTTGGTGACCACGGCGCGGATTGTGAATTCGTCGTCGACGCCGACCAGTTTTCGCGACGTCTGCAACCGGTCCACTGAGAGATTGGCAAGCTCCTCGTCGGAGTCGGCTAATTCCGTCACATTGACTGCTGTCGGGATTTTGGCCTTGGCCACCAGACGTTCGACGCCGGTCCAGGCGGCGGTCGCGTCACTTTGCCAGCCGTGGCGGCTGCCGTCGGTCAGGACGGCAATCGTGCGTGACGACGCATTGTTCGGCGGAGTTGCATCGGCGGCAGTCTGTATGGCGGAAAACAGATCGGCCGTTGCCAGCGTCGGTTCTAATTCTGACAGCGCGTGCTTCAATTGGCCCTTCGCATCACCGTCGACGTCAACCGGCGATGTCGTCAGCCATTGCGGACGATTGCCCGCCAGCAGCACCCGCACCGTATCGCCGCTGCCCAATTCATCCAGCAAGTCCTGAGCTCGCTCGATCGCTTGCTCGAACACCGTTCCCTGTGATGTCTCGCGCGACATTGAGAGCGACGTGTCGAGCACGAGCACCACGTCTCGTCCCGACGGTTTGCCGAACCAGGTCGATTTCAGCATGGGTTGGGCCAGCGCCGCGACGATCATCAGTACCGCGAGCGCCCGCAACAGCATCAGAATCAGATCATCGACCCGCCACATCCGCCGCTTTTTGGTCAGGCTGTCGGTCAGAAACTGCATGGCCCCCCACTGCACGACCTGCCGGCGGCGGCGATTGAACAGGTGGATCAGCACCGGAACCGCCACCAACGGCAACGCCCACAGGAATATGCCACTGAGAAAGCTCATTGTTGTCCTATGTGATTCTTCATCGCGCGTCGGTTGGGGAATTACTTTTTGGCGCGGGCGGCGCGGCGGCTGAGGTAGTAAGCCAACGTGTCGCCCAAGTCGGCGTCGGTCGTCAACGGCACGTATTCGCACGACAACTGCAAGCAGCTCTTTTGCAAGTCGTCCAGATAGGCCTGCATGCGTTCCAAATACCGCCGCCGAATCGAGGGAGGATCGAGATCAATCCGCAGCCCGTCTTCTTCAAAACACTCGAATTGCGAGAACCGATCGAAGGGAAACGTTCGTTCTTCCGGTGCCAGCACATGAAAGATCAGCACCTCGTGCCCCCGCAACCGGAGTTGGTGGATCGCCTTTTTCAGCGGCTCAAGTTCGCCGAAACAATCCGAGAAAATAATGATCATCCCGCGGCGCTTGACCCGGCGGGCGATCTCCTGCAGATTCCCGGCCAGCGACGTCATCCCGCCCGCTTCGGTCCGCCGCAGAGCATCGAGAATGGCCTGCAAATGGTGCGCTTGGGCACGCGGGGGAATGTATTGCCGCATCTTCTGGTCGATCAGCGCCAAGCCCACAGCGTCGCGCTGCCGCAGCATCAACCGCGACAAACAGGCGCACGCGACCCGCGCATAATCCAACTTCGACACCGTCGATTGCCCGTACTTCATCGAACCGCTGGCATCGACCACCATCACCGCTTGTAGATTCGTCTCTTCCTCGAATTGCTTGATGTAGTAGCGGTCGCTTTTGGCATACACCCGCCAATCGATCAGGCGGATTTCGTCGCCGGCGGAATAAGCGCGGTGCTCAGCGAATTCAAAGCAGCCCCCCTTGAGCGTCGAACGGTGCAGCCCGGAGAGCACGCCGTCGACGACGTTCATCGACAACATCTCCAGATGCCCGGCTTTTCCCAGCGCCTCTGGATCCAATAGTTCAATGCGACTCGGCGCCGTGGACATGGTGGGTAGGCTTTGGGCTGTAGGTTGAAGGCTTTAGACCTTAGGACGAGTCGCCAAAATTCCTCGCTTCTGGCCACTGACCACCGGCCACTGGCCACTTTACATCACTCAGCGGCCGGCGGCGGCTGTGCTGCGGCGGGCTGATTTGCCTTGATCGGGGTGCATTCGCGCCAGGAGCTTGCGGATAATGTCGTCCGTCGAAACACCGGCCGCTTCGGCGTTGAATGTGGGAATGATGCGATGCCGCAAAACCGGCAGCGCCACGTGGGCGACGTCCGATGCTGTGGCGTGATAGCGTTTGTGCAAGATCGCGCGAGCCTTGGCCGCCAGCAAGAGATAAATACTGGCCCGCGGGCCGGCGCCCCATTGCACCATGTCCTGCAGGTCGTCGGGAAGCAGCCCCTCCTCCGGCCGTGTCATCCGCGCCAATCGGACGGCAAATTCGTAGACATGCTCCGCCACGGGCACCTTGCGAACGACTTTTTGCATCTGAATCAACTGCTCGCCGGACAACACGGGGTTCGTCTCGGCCGCATATTCGGTTGTGGCACGCTTGCAGATTTCGATTTCGTTCTCGAGCGTGGGATAGCTCAATTGAACCTTGAAGATAAACCGATCCAATTGCGCTTCGGGGAGCGTGTAGGTGCCTTCCTGCTCGATCGGGTTTTGCGTGGCCAACACGAAAAAAGGATCGGGTAGCGGATAGGTCTCGCCGCCGATTGTCAATTGCCGCTCCTGCATCGCCTCCAACAGCGCGCTCTGCGTTTTCGGCGGGGTGCGGTTGATCTCATCGGCCAAAATGATATTCCCGAACAACGGGCCTTTAATAAACCTGAAAACACGTTTGCCGGTTGTGTGATCCTCCTCCAACACATCGGTGCCGGTGATGTCGGCCGGCATCAGATCGGGCGTAAATTGAATTCGGCGAAACGTCAGATGCAAAAGCGACGACAGCGTCGAAACGAGCATTGTTTTCGCCAATCCGGGCATCCCCTGCAAAATGCAGTGACTGCGGCAGAGGATGCCGATCAGCGTCTGCTCGATCACATCCTCCAACCCGACGATCACGCCCCCCATTTGCTTGCAGATTTGCTGGTATTGCGCATGCAATTGGTCAACAGCTTGAATTTCTTCCGGCGACGCAGAGGCTTGGGGGTTCTCATTCGCAGCGGTCATCGGTGGCCTCAATCCTTATGGTGGGGGTGAGCGGATATCCAAACGCGCCGGGCGCGACCGTCCCTAAAAAAGATGCTTGTGATTCGTGAATCGTCTACGTTTCTTATCGTTGTCCCTCAAAATTCGACCAATCGATTGCTTCCCGGCGGCTCAAATCGCGAGAGAGTGTGGCGCTCCAGCAAGCGGACGCCGACTGTGTGTAAGAGGGAGCGACGGCGCTCGTATGCGAACCTGTTCGAACAACGACGCGCACGGCGAGCGATCATCACGGCGAGCACCTCGCGAGATTCTAAGTAGGACTTATGGCGTCGGGTGCCACGGCTGGCTTGTCCAGCGGTGTCGTGCCGGTGGAGCAGTTTGCACCGGCCAGAGAACGCGTACACCTGAACGCCATCGTACCGAACTTTATCGGCCCGTCAAGCATTTATTGGTAAACGGCACTGCGACGTTCAATGCTTGTCCAGCCAGTCCTGGTCGACCTGCAGCGTCCACACTTCGCTGTTGAGCGGGCGGGCGTGGCCCCCAGCGACCCAAATCTTATCCTGAAAGACATAGGCCGAGTGCTCGTGCCGCTCTTTCCAGATCACTTCCGATTTCAATTGCTTCCAGTCTTTTCCGTCGCGCGAATACCATACGTCGCCCCAATTCGTCGACGGATCATTCGACCAGCCTCCCAGCACCCAGATGCGGTCGCGATAGGTCACGGCGGAGAACCACAGCCGGGGATGCCAAGGCGCCTCGGCGGTCACCTCGGTCCAATTCTTGCCGTCCTCCGAACACCAGACGTCATTGTGTGCCGCATATTCGGGAACGTAGTTGCCGCCGCCGAGGACCCACATTTTTCCATCGTGCACGACGGCGGCATGATAGGCCCGCGGCGACCAGGGGGCGTTCTCGGTGACTCGTTCCCAAGTCTTTCCGTCGACGGATGACCAAACGTCGTTTTTGAGGCTGTTGTTGTCACCGAAGTAGTAGTTTTCCGTGCCGCCCAGGATCCACAGCTTCCCCTGAAATTCGACCAACCCGGCCGCAATCCGCGGCGACCATCCGGCGTGGTCGGTCACTTGATCCCAGTGAATTCCGTCGCTGGTGGACCAGACCTCATTGCTCGATGAATGCCCGGGCAGCCTTCCGTTGTACCAGCCCCCCATCAACCACATCTTGTCGCGAAACGTGACAGTCATCGGCAGGTCGCTATGTTTCCACGGCGCCTGTTTGTCGACCAGCGTCCAATCCTTTCCGTCGGGTGAACTCCAAACGTCACGAGGCGGCGCTTCATACGACCCGAACCATCCGCCGAGCACCCACAGTTGATCCTTGAAGACGACTTCCCCTTGAGAATCGCGCGGCTGCCATCCCGCCTCTTCAGTCACCAGCGTCCAGTTTGGCGCATCCCTTTCTTGCGCGGATGCGATACCGGTAGTGCATGACAGAATCAGGGCTGCGGCGATGACGTATTTCAATGCGGGCGCCCGTTTCATAGTGGTTGAACCTTCGGTTGGAGATGCTTTGCGAATTCGGCGGCTATTCCCTGCATTGTACGCGTCTCTTCGGTAACCGCAATTTCCGTGGCCGGCGATCTCGCGACTCGGTCCGACCCAAAATTCCGGCGAATCTTATTGACGTTTGCTCATACGACGGTAATAATGCGAGATGTCAGGGCAATATTGTGTTGAAACTGCAGTGTAGCGAGGTACGAACGAACGCCGTAAAACAAACACCTGTCTTGAGAGATTTCTTCTCTACCCTATCGGCGAAACAACGCGTACTGAGCGAATTGACGGCGGGAACCCGATTCTAGGGTGCGCCGCGTACATGTCTTTTTGAATTAGCCAGTCTAAAACGTTTTTCACCAGCCAAAAGAATTCTCTTGAGCGTCCGCAGAACCTGGTCGCTCAATGTTGTGATGCGCTACGGCTTTCGCCCGATCGCATCGTGTTGTCCGTCCGGTCGAAAATCGCGCCGGGACCCCCGGGCCAACGTTCTCTCTTTTTGAAATCGAAAGAGGAGATGATGATCTCCAACGTCCTTCCCCACGACGAAACCGATGTCGCCGACGCCATCTGCGACAATGATTCCCCGCAACTTTCCGAACAGCTCGAAAAAGACTTGGTGCAAGTCTTCAAGTTGTTGTCTGATGAGACTCGTTTGCGGATTCTCCTGTATCTAACTCAGCAGGGCGAGTTGCACGTCACCGCCTTGTGCGACCGGCTCGGCCAAAGCCAACCGGCCGTTAGCCATCATTTGGCGCTGCTCCGCGTCGCCGGACTGATCGAAGCCCGCCGCGACGGGAAGCACAATTTTTACCACGTCCGTCGGCAACATTTTTATCGGCTGATGTCCGAGGCGTTTGCAGGACTCGCCGGCGACGGCGAACTCCGCTTCGAGGACTTCGTCCTCACGCACGAGGAGGATTGATTGCGCCAATAGGTTGTGCGCGAGTCTCGTGACCCTGCACGGTAGGCTTGAGGCCTGAGGGAACAGGCTTGAGGGGGCGAATGCCCTAGGTTTGAGACCTTAGGGTTACCGTACCTATACCGCTAGCCCCCTGAACACCGACTCCGGTCGCTGACCGCTTAATCCCGTTGTGCGCGTAGTTGCCGAGCGCGCAGAACTGATCGCAGGTCTCCCCAAACGGCGGCATCCGCTCAGGAATCCGCCGTGAGTTGCTGGCCGTTGTGTTTGGCCCCGATTCCCAATATCAATTCAGCCGCAGCGTGGCTCCATTCGTCGGCGGAGCTGTAGTGGCTGGCAGAATCTCCGAAACAGCTCTGCAGCATCTCGGTGTTGACGATACCCGGGCTAAGCGGCACAGCGGCCATGCCGGGGGGAAGTTCCTGGGCGAGTGCCTGCGTGAGTCCTTCGATGGCCCACTTCGTGGCGCAATAAGGGGCGACCTCCGGCGCGGTCACGCGGCCCCAGCCGGAACTGAGATTGATAATCACACCCGACGAACGCGCAACCATCGCCGGAACAAAGTGCCGAATGACGTTCGCCACGCCGTTGATGTTGATGGCCGTCAGCCGGTTGAACTCGTCCGCAGAGACCTCCCACAACGGTGAGTTCTCGTTAATGATCGCCGCGTTGTTGATCAGAATGTCGGGGGGACCGTATTTGTCCAGAACCTCTGCCGCCCAGTTACGCACACCGTCGTCGCTGCTGACATCGAGCGCGGAGAAATGATGCGCCGCGCCATAAACCGATCGCAGCTGTTCAATGGCCCCCTGGGAACGTCCGCAACCGATGACGGTCTGCCCCCCTTCGACAAACCGATCAACCAGCGCGCGGCCTAACCCTTTGGTCACGCCGGTCAGCACGATGATTCTACCCGCGGCGGCACTCATACGCGTCTCCGTTGTAATACCCGATCGACATCTGCACCATGCATCGCCGAACAGCATATCGGAGCGGCACCACGGTCTCAAGCCCCGTAGGTGTTGCTGTGCATGACCTACGCTTTGGCGAGTGACTTCAAACGTGGGATTGCGGGTCAAGGCCGAGCAGCGCGAGTGCCTGGCGAATGTAGCTTTTGAAGTATCGCGCGGTGGCCGTCGTATTCAACAGCCGCCGCCATTGCACGGCGACCGCCTTGCGATAGTAGCGGCGCGAGTCTGCATAGTGCCCGGAGCGATAGAACGATCGGGCCATGGAGAGGTATTTTCGTGCGGCGAAAAGATTGCGATACCGCAGCGCCTCTTCCGGCAAATGGGCCGGGTCGAACAATTCGTCGATCACTTGCTCGGCGGTTTGCCGGATAGCGTCGATATTGCGTCGGACGCGGCCGTCGTGCGCATTGACCTCCAGCAGCGTTTCATTGATCGACCGGCAGGGGAAATGCAACAAGGTGGCGGCGAACACGGGCAAGTCCTCGCCGTTGCGGATGTGTTCGGGATAACGGACGACGTCAAACACGTCGCGGCGGACGGCGGCGGTACCATTGCAGATGCCGAAGCGGCGATCGAGAAAATCGACGAAGTTTTCCATCGGCGTCCGCATCACGGGATGCAGGCGTCCCGGAACTCGGATTCCCTGTTCGCAGACGGCAAAGTGTTGCCCGAAGATCATGCCGGCTTCGGGATCTTCCTCGATCGCCCCCCGCAAATGAGACAGGGCTTCGGGGAGCAACCGGTCGTCGGCATCCAGGAAAATGAGATAGCGGCCGTGGGCCAGATCGATCCCGCGGTTACGCGTGGCGGATTGTCCCCGGTTGGCATGGTGAAAATAGCTGACGCGATCTTCGTACCGGGCGACGACTTGGCGGGTGTCATCCGTCGAGCCGTCGTCGATGACCAGGACTTCAAAATCCTCGCCGTCCTGTTCCAGCGCGGATTCGATCGCCCGCCCCACGAAACGGCCATAATTGTAGGCGGGAATGATGATTGAAAACAGAAAGGTCTTCGGCGCCGCGGGTTTACGCCGCAGCGCATCCGCGTTCCGGGCGACCCAGAGGCGGCTGGGGCCTTTTAACGGCGAGTGGACGTCACCAGGGACATGCGGCGCAACATTTCCGGCGGTGCGTAATGGATTTCGTGTCCCCTGTCCTGTCATCGGCGATCCGTATCTCCATCCCTGGATTTTGCGGCGGTATCTTGAAGATATTTCGGACTCCTGGCAAGTCCATCTCCAGGAGGAAAGCCTCAAGTACCGCTTAAATCCAATGAATTGACGAGATTACCGAATGTCGTTGCCCGAGTTCAGGCTGGCGACGGGGGCGTTGGGGGCCAGGACGAAGATCTCCACGCGACGGTTTTTCTGCCGCGATTCTTCGTCTTTGTTGGGCACCAGCGGCTGATAGGGACCGTAGCCGGCCACCCCCATCCGCTCACGCCGCAGGCCGTGCTTCGCCAGCGAGTCGCAGACGTTGATGGCACGGTGGGCGGAGAGGTGCAGGTTCGTGGGGTGTTTGGAGCGCGTGGACGCCTTCGCGATCCGCCGGTCGTCCGTGTGCCCGACAATCAAGATATTCAACTCCCGCGCGTCACCTTGATTCAGGATATTCGCAAACTCGGTGATCAGCTGTTCGGAATTCCGCTGCACTTCAGCGCTGCCGGAGGCGAACCAGACGTCGTCGTGGAATTTGCTGACACCGGTCTGGGGATCGAAACTGAAGTTGGGAAAGCGGCGTGCCAGATCCTCGAACTGCCGCGTCGACTCGGCCGATAGCGGATTGGACGCATTGCGAGTCATGTCCAACAAATTCGTATACCGCGACCGCAGTTTGTCCCGTTCGCTTTGGGCGCTGGCCAACAACTGCTCATCGGTCTGTTTTTGCGCTCGCAATGCTTGCAGTTCTTGCTGGAGCTGCTGTTGCTGCGCAGCGAGCGTGGAGGCCTGATTGTGAATGTTCTGCCGGTCGGCAGCCAGCGCCTGGTTTTGTTCATACAACTGCCGGGCGCGATTTTGGCTTTGGCTCAACTGGCTGCGGGGGACAGCCGTGCAACCGGTGTGGCCCAGCGTCATGGCGCCGAGGGCGGCCAACGTAATAACTCGCGTAAATGAAGGCACGTAGGGACTCCTTTCCCGTCCGAGACCGCGATGCAGTGCGGTAGTCCTCCGAAAACGGCGGATCACCGGCGCGCGACGACCGGGGGATTGGCGATGTTCAGCACGCAGCGCATGCCGACCATCGCGCAACAGTCGATGTAAGTTTGGGGATAGGTGGGTTTTTGAGAGACTCGAAGTGGCCGCCGCAAGCAGCCCGAACAGAACGTCCGGCGCGTGCCCTGCAGCAAGCAGCGGCGGTTTATAACGACATCGCTGTAAGCTGCCAAGAGGAAGTTGGCGAAATTGCAATGAGATGTACATCTTACAATTGTAATTGCGGACAACGCATCAACGGCGCATAATATGAGAGCGGCTTCGCGGTCATTCCGTCCCCTGGAGGAGGAGAAAACCGATGAGCGGATACAATCCCCAATCAGCGCAACATCCGGTGCTGCCGCGACGGATGGCGCTGCAAGCCGGCGCGGTGGGACTACTCGGATTGGGGATGAATCACGTCGAGGCGTTGCACGCCGAGTCGCGGGTCGACGGGAAATACCGGCCGGCGGAGCCGACGGCGAAGTCGGTGATTTATGTCTTCTTGTCGGGCGGGCTGGCGCAGCAGGACAGCTTCGACCTCAAACCGCACGCCCCGGCTGAAATTCGCGGCGAGTTCAACCCCATCGCCACGCGAACGCCGGGAATTGAAATTTGCGAGCACCTGCCGCGGTTGGCGCAGCGGAGCAACGATTGGGCGCTCGTCCGTTCGCTGACGCATCCCACCAACGGTCACACGCTCGGTCATTATTTCATGCTCACCGGCCGCTCGGTGAAGAATCCGGGCTTTGCCGGGGACCGCAAGCCGCGTCCCAGCGACTGGCCGGCGATTGCCTCGATCGTGGGAGACGCACTTCCGCCCCGCAACAACAACCTTCCGCCGGCGATCGTTTTGCCCGAGCGGTTGGTGCATTGGTCGGGCGGGGTGATTCCCGGTGCCTACGGCGGACAGATGGGCCGCCGCCGCGATCCGTTTTTCATCGAAGCTTCGCCGTACGGCGATCCCTTCTGGCGCGGTGCGTATCCCGAATACACCTTCCCCAACCTGTCGAAAAAACCTCCCGCTAGTGCCGATGCCCGCGTTTATCAGGCGCCGAACTTAAAGCTTCCCGATGGACTTTCGGCCAGAAGATTGGACAGCCGCTTGGGACTACTCAAATCGATTGACAATCAGCGCCGCGCGATGGAGCGTTCCGCCGAAGGGAAGTCGTACGACCGGCACCGTGAATCGGCCGTATCACTCCTCTCCAGCCGCAAAGTGCAGCAGGCCTTCGACGTGACCCGCGCCGACGACAAGATACAAGAGCGCTATGGCCGCAACAGCTTCGGCTGGTCGTTGTTGATGGCCTATCGCCTCGTCACGGCCGGCGTGAATCTCGTGCAGGTCAATCTCGGCAACAACGAGACCTGGGACACGCACGGCGATGCGTTTCCGCGACTGCGGGACAAACTCTTCCCGCCGACCGACCGGGCGTTGTGCGCGTTGCTCGACGACCTCAAGCAGAGCGGGCAATTGGAGAGCACGCTGATTGTGATGGCGGGTGAATTCGGGCGGACACCAAAAACCTCGACCGCGCAGGAGAATTTCTTCGGGCCCGGCCGCGATCACTGGGGCGCAGTGCAGTCCGTGTTTTTTGCCGGCGGCGGCATTCGCGGCGGGACAGTCATCGGTTCGTCCGACAAAGAGGCCGGTTATCCCGCCGCCGATCCGCAAACGCCGGAGAACATGGCGGCCACAATCTATCACGCATTGGGCTTGCCCAAGACGGCGGCCTGGTACGACGACACGGATCGCCCGCACCACATCTACCACGGCGAACCGATCCCGGGGTTGTTGGGCTAATGTTAAGATCACGGGTGCCATTGGCGGCTTGCCCGCCAGTGCCGTGTCACACTGGAGTTCATTCGCATTCAGCAACGTCAGCGAAAGTGCGCACTGGCGGACGAGCAACAGTTTTTTATAGAAGTGGCACCCCGACTGGGATCGGTTGATGCAAACTCCTATGACCGTCCGCCGGCACAACCGGGGGTTGAGGGGACGTTCTTCGTAGTCGCCACTATCGGTTTCGTGGCGGCCGCTTCGAAAATCCGCACACTGTCGGCGACCAACGCATCGGTGCCGTAGCGCTCGTGAACGTGCGCGTGCCCCGCTTTGGCCAATTCCAACCGCCGCAGCGGGTTGAGAATCAGCGTCTCCCAGCCTTCCATCAGTGCCGTCGCGTCATCCGGTTCGACCAATAGCCCGCCGCCGGATGCGGCGATCAATTCGGGAAAGGCCCCGTGCCGCGGCTGCACGACCGGGACGCCGTTGGCCAATGCCTCCAGCACATAAATCCCCTTCGGTTCATGATAGGTCGTCGGCACGGAGAGAATATCGAGCGATTTGAGGAAGGCGACTTTCTCTGCATGCGTTGCGGGACTGCCGACGTATTCAAACGCTGCACCCAGCGCGTCAATCTGCGGCCGCAGCTTTTTGTAGAATGCCGCATCCCGTTTGCCGAGGTAACCGCCGGCGCGAAAACGGACGTGCCGATGCCGCTGCTGCAACAGACCGAACGCCTCCAGCAAACGATCGAATCCTTTCTCCGGGCAGATGCGGGCGAAATAACCGATTGTCGGCGGTTCCTCGCTTTCGCGCGGGCGGCCGTCGTGTCCGGTGAGATCGATGCCCAACGGCAGATGAATGAACTTTTCCCGCGGCAGCTTGAGAAAGCCGGACATAAAGTCGCTGTAATAGTCGCTGTGGGTCAAAAAACCGTCGAACAACTTTCCGTGATCACTGATGAGTTCCAGCGAACGTACGGCAAACGGCTCCGGCAAATCGGCGAGAAAAATGTCGTCTCCCTGCAGCAGGCAAAAGACCGGACCGGAATACGATTCCCGCAATCGCGGCATGGCACCCGAGAGCAAGATGTTGCTGAAACAGATGACGTCCGGCCGGAGTTGCTGGCCCAGAAAGTCGGCCAGTTCGTGCGTCTCGCGAAAATTCGGACCTGCGCTCCCCTGCAGCATGGCGACCGTCAGCGCGCCCAATTCCTGGGCGTCATTGCTGATGGCGAACCGGGTTACGAAATTCAGCAATCCGGGCGCATCGAGCCAGCGGGTCAGCGCGCGGGGAATTTTTTGCCAGAGCGGAAAGCGGTAGTCCAAATAGACGTTCAGCCCACCAAAAAAAATCCGGTCCGTACTGACGTCGGCTTCGTCGACGCGAATCGGCGTGTAAGTGGGGATCAGGCTCACCTCGTGCCCGGCCGCCTGCAAGGCCCGCGCCCAGGTGTTGTCATGCATGCACGACCCGCAGAACATGCCCGCGCCGCCGGCCGTGATGATGGCAATGTGCATGAGTGAACAACCGCCGCCCAAATCAGAACAGTTCCGCGATCGGTGCGCCGTCGTCGACGATGAAGTTCGGCCGACCGCGGGGGTCGAGATAGGTCGCGTCCAGCGGCACGTCCATATGGCGATAGATCGTCGCCGCCAGATCCCCCGGCGTCACGGGACGTTCCTTGATCTGGCCGCCGTCCTGTTCGGTACTGCCGATGACCTGTCCGTGCCGCATTCCGCCGCCGGCCAAACACATCGACATCACCACCGGCCAATGATTGCGGCCGTCCACGCTGCCTTGCGTCCCCATGTTGGGCGTGCGGCCGAATTCTCCCATGCCGATCACCAGCACGTCGTCCAACAACCCGCGCTCATCGAGGTCCGACACGAGCGTCGTGACGATGTGGTCGAACAACGGCAATAGTGGTTTGAGTCCCTTGGAGATGCCGCCGTAGACTCCGCCGGGGATTCCGTGATTG
>CALFYU010000566.1 GCA_937952455.1 uncultured Planctomycetaceae bacterium | reverse complement strand
TGCCCAGAGTCCGTGCGCGGGCGTGGCGGCCGGTGGCGGCGGGGGCCGTCGGCTTCAACGCCGGGACATCCACTTGAAACTGCCGCTGCAGGAAGTCCGGGGCCGCCGAGACATACAGCAACTGGGACTTGGCCGGGTCTACCCCTGCGATTTTGACTTCTTGAACGTCGGTGGGAGCTGCTTCGGCATCACTGTCGGAGGTTTCCGTCTCAGCCTTGTCCGCTTCCACCGTCGCCTGTTCCTTTTGGCGTTCGGCGGGGGGGACGGGATGCGGGACTTGCCGTGCAGTGTGCGATTCCGGTTCCGCACGGCTGCCAAATGTCGAATCGACGTTCAACTCGCCGTCGGTTTTCGCTTGCCCCTTCTTCGAGTGATTGACGAACAGATCGCGCTGCGTCGGTGGCAGTTGGGCGACGAGTATCGGCTCGCCGCGCTTCAAATCGAGCAGTTGCCCACTGTCTTCGTTCAACTTGGCGACCAAATCCGCCAATTCATGGGGGGAGGCCTCCAGGTGCAAGGCGATGGTCTGTGACTTGTCCCCAAGACGAATGACGTCGATCTGCGTTCCGCCGACCCATTTGTCGATGTTGACGACTACCGCCTTATAAACGGCGACCTGCTCCTCGGAAGCATCCACAACGGGCACGTCAATCACCTCGCCGATTCGGCGGCGGTCCCACGGCTGGTCGTCCGCCGGCAGTTTGGCGATTTTCTCCTCGAGCTCGGGTGCGCCCGCCGGTTCATCCTCCGGTGCGTCTTTTGCAAGCGGCGCCGCGACGAGGTTTTCCCGTTGCAATTCATCGCGCACCATCAGCGACTCGGTGGCGACCGAGGTTGGTGGGGCGATTTGCGGCTCGGCCTCAACGGCCATAGCTTTGACGTCTGCTGCTTCCGACTTCGCCTCAACCCGCGCTGCCCGCTGATGATCTGCTTCCGGCTCCGGGACGGTGCGCACCAAAAACACAACGACGGCGGCAGCCGCGGCAATGCCTAACGTCGGCTTCAGCCATGTGCGGCGCGTGGAGGAGACGGCAATTGGGGCCGGCTCCGGTTGGCGCAGCAGCGCACTCCGTTCAGCCTGCCGCAACACCTGATCCGCGAAACCTTGGGGCGGCCGCGCTGCGGGCAACTCATGCATCCAGCTCGAGAGCTTTTGAAAATCGGCCAATTGCGCTTGCGCCGCGGGGGAGCTTTCCAACAGCGCTTCCACCTCAGCGCGCTCCGCCGGCGACAACTCTCCATCCAGATACGCGGACAGCATTTCGTCGGAAAATTTGTCGTTCATACCGCACCGTTCACTTGTGCCTACGGGCACATCGTTTGTTTGTGAGTGAATTCCGCTGACCGGCTCAGTTTGCCGCCCATGACTGCGATCAATCACTCACACACTCAATTCATTATGGCCGTTCTTATCGGTCGCCGCCCCTCATATCTCATCGTCTTTGAGCATGCGTTTCAGTTTTGCTCGCATTTCGATCCGTCCGCGATGGATGCGGCTGCGAACCGTGCCCACGGGACAGTCGAGCGTCGCGGCAATTTCTTCATATTTCATGCCCTCAATCTCTTTGAGGACCAAGACTGTGCGAAAATCTTCAGGCAATTCGGCGAGGGCGTTCCGGACCGCTTGCTGTCGTTCTGAAAGTTCCAGTTCAAATCCGGGATACGCTTGCGGGTGTGCATCAGCCGGTTCATGGCCGGTATGTTGGCGGGCAGCGTCGATCGAGACGGGAACCCGTTTTTTCTTGCGATGGCGGGAAACGGCCGCGTTCAGGGCAATACGAAACAGCCACGAATAGAAGGCCGAGTCGCCCCGAAACGAACTCAATTTTTCAAAGGCCTGTACAAATGCATCCTGCGCCACGTCGAGTGCGTCGTCCGTCGATCCGACCACGGTCACCAAGGTGTTATACAACCGATCCTGATAGCGCTCCACCAGCGCACCAAACGCCTGCGTCTGGCCGGCTAAACAGTCGGCAATCAGTTCTCGGTCGTCCTTTTTCACGGCATACCGTTCAATGTGACGCCGCTAACCGGCGGAAAGTTCCCTAATTTCACAGATTCGTGAAGGAATTGTGACGTCCTCAGTCTTCCTCTATACGGCAACTGCCTCGAATTTACACAACCATCGCCGAGATAAAAAGATGTGTCGCTCCGTTTTGCGGCGGTCATCGTGCCCAACTGTCGACGCAAACACCAAATTGTACGACGAAGTGCCGTCCTAACCGCCGCTGCGACGGCAATTCAACCTCCGCAACTACGCCGGAGTCGCGGCCGATTTGATGCGGGAATTGGCCGTACGCGGATCCGGCTGCGGTTTTTGGGTGCCTCGCTGCGGCCGGCGCGTGACATACCACAAGAACACCAACCCCGTCGCCAACAGACCGAAACTGAACAATTGCGCCGGCGTGAACGGCGTGCCCCATTTACCCCCTTCGTCGTTTCGTAGAAACTCGATCGTGAACCGGGAGATCGGATAGGCCAACCATCCCACGGCAATCACCGCTCCGTCCCGATGGCGATAGGGGTAATAACAAAACGTAAGGATCGCCAGCACGAGTGCGTTGATCGAACTATAGATCTGCGTGGGGTGCAGCGGACGGCTGCCGGCCGCATCGGAAAAAATGAGCCCGCGTGCTACTTCGGCATTGAACGGGACGCTGTCCGGCGGAAATGTCACCGCCCAAGGCAACGTGCAGGCGTCGCCCCAACAGCAACCGTTGAGAAAGCAGCCGATGCGGCCGAACATCATGCCGATA
>CALFYU010000565.1 GCA_937952455.1 uncultured Planctomycetaceae bacterium | reverse complement strand
CCATCGTCGACGCCGCACTCAAAGCGGATCACTGAGGCCGTCCGCGGCTGAATTCCGCGGACACATCGGCTCAACACAATGGAGAGACCCGAACCACGATGGAGCAAGACCAACTGACGGACTCGGATAGTCACTCGCTATGCGCGAGGCGATTTACCCGATGGACACAACATGGCATTCGCATCGCGCTGAGTCTCGTTGCGGTAATGGGACCGATCGCTTGTGGCCCGAGTTTCGCCCAGGAAACGGAACACCGGATGGCGGTGCTGGAAGTCTACGTCCGGGAGGATAATGGACGGAGCGAGACGATTTTAAAAAGTTTGCAGGCGTTCGCCCGCGCCCGTCAGGATGTCGTTGTGCGGACGTACCGCGTGGATGAAATCAATGCTCACCGCGAGCGATTCGAAACGATCTCGAAGGTGTTTCAGATTGAAAAGCCACCATTACCGGCCGTGTATAGCTGTGGAGCGCTGCTGCTGGGACTCAAAGAGACCGATGATGTGTGCCCGCGGATTGAAGAAGTTCTAACGGTACACACATTTGTCCGATCCGGTTGCGCCCGCTGCAATGCGGCAAAGGCGTTCTTGAAGAAGATCGAAGGCAAGTATCGCTGCTTCACCTTTCGCCAACATGACGTGGTCCAGGACGAGGCGTCCCGAGAGACGTTGCTGAAACTCGCGGAGCATTACGGCAAGCAAGCCACGAGCCTGCCGGCGTTTTACTTTTGCAATCAATTGTCGATTGGCTTCGACAGCGAAGAGACCTCCGGCAGACGCATTGAAGCGATTCTCGACAAATGGACGCTGCCTCGTCCGAACAAGAAGCCCGAGAGCGAGGAGCAATCGGCCGTACCCTCACCCTCTGCTGCGTTTGATGCGCAAAGTATCGCCCTGTTTTCAGTGTCAGACGGGCCGGGCGAAGTGGACTCCGGAGACGAAGTGCCTCCCGCCATTGGATTCGACGACCACGGGGATGCCGTGGCACAACCAATCAGTGATCTTCCTTTGCTTCCACAGGCCGACAAGGAGGATGTTCTGTTGGCACCCGAGCCACCCGATGATTCGCGGTTGATTCTTCCTGAACCGGGTGACGGAGCTCGTGTCCGTACGCAGGACGTTCCATTACCAAACAATCCGGCAACGGATTCACTGGAGGTTCCACTTTTCGGCCGATTGAGTCAGAGCCGATTGGGAATGCCGGCATTCACCTTCTTGGTGGGGTTGGTCGACGGGTTCAATCCCTGTGCGATGTGGGTGTTGTTGTTTCTCCTGTCGGTATTGGTCAATCTGAAAAGCCGGGCCAAGATTCTTGCAGTGGCCGGCACATTTGTCGTGGTCAGCGGACTGGCATATTTCGCTTTTATGGCGGCTTGGCTCAATGTTCTGCTGTTTGTGGGTTATTTGCGTGCCGTGCAAGTCGCGCTGGGGTGTGTTGCGCTGGTCGTCGGCACGATTCACATCAAGGACTTTTTTGCCTTCAAGAAAGGGGTTTCGCTTTCGATTCCCGAGTCCGCCAAACCCTCCATTTATGCCCGAGTGAGACGAATCGTGACAGCCGAAAATCTCACCGCTGCGGTGTCGTGTGCGATCGTTCTCGCCGTGCTGGTCAATATCGTGGAGTTGCTGTGTACGGCTGGATTACCCGCGTTGTATTCGGAGATCCTCACGTTGCAGGGTTATCCGCCATGGAAAAATTACGCATACCTGGGTCTCTACAATCTGGCGTACATGCTCGATGATCTGGTGATGGTAAGCGTCGTTGTGATCACACTTGGTCGCCACAAGCTGCAGGAACGCGGCGGACGTTGGCTGAAATTGCTCAGCGGTGTGGCGATCGCTTCGTTGGGAATCGTGATGATCGTCAAGCCCGAATGGTTGGTTTAGTGCGTGCTTCGTTTACACTTCCCCATCGGATCTTGCCCGCAATAGGTTCACAGCAGCGATGAATGCGATCGCGAACAGGAAATCTATCGCGTACTTTTCCATGGAAATCGGCGTTGATCCGCATGTTCCCACCTACGCTGGCGGATTGGGCGTGCTGGCGGGAGACACGATTCGTTCGGCGGCCGATATGTGCGTGCCGATGGTGGCGGTCACACTTTTGCATCGCCAAGGTTATTTCGCTCAGCGACTCGACGCCTCGGGATGGCAGTTCGAGGAGCCGGTGAATTGGAACGTCGCGAATTTTGTATCCGATACGGGCGCAAGCACTCACGTAGCGATCGAGGGGCGAACGGTCGCTATTCGCTGTTGGAAATACGACGTCGTCGGCATGAGCGACTTCATCGTTCCGGTCTATTTTTTGGACACCAACCTTGAAGAGAACTCTGAATGGGACCGGACGCTCACCAATCGACTCTATGGGGGTGATTCCCATTATCGACTTTGTCAGGAGGTGATCTTGGGAATCGGCGGCGTGCGGATGTTGCGCGCTTTGGGCCACGGGGAAATCTCGCGGTTCCACATGAACGAAGGGCACGCGGCGCTGCTGACCATAGAACTGCTCCGGGAAACCCACGAACAAGCAGGGCGAGCATACGTCGCCGACGAGGACATGGCCGCCGTGCGCGATTGTTGCGTGTTCACTACGCATACCCCCGTGCCGGCGGGGCACGATCAGTTCGACTTGGATCTTGTCGACCGTGTTTTCGGTGATCGCGCCGCGTGCGGGATCATTGATGCGATCTGTCATGCCGGCCGACTGAATATGACGTTTCTCGCCCTTTCTTTGAGCCGTTACGTGAACGGTGTCTCGAAGAGGCACGGTGAACTCTGCCAGCACATGGACGCCCAGTACATGATTGACTCGATCACGAACGGCGTTCACGCCGTCACTTGGGTTGCGCCCAGTTTTGCGGAGCTTTTTGATCGCCGCATCTCCGGCTGGCGGCAGGACAATTTCAGTCTGCGATACGCATTGAGGCTTTCTTCCGACGAGATTTGGGCTGCCCACAGGCAAGAGAAACGTCGCCTTGTCGATTTCGTGAATCGCGAGACAAATGCGGGGATGGACGTCGATACGCTCACAATCGGTTTTGCGCGGCGTGCTACGTCGTATAAGCGGGCCGACTTGATCTTCACCGATGTAGATCGCCTGACGCGGATCGCCCGCGACGTCGGGCCGTTGCAGTTGGTCTTTGCCGGCAAGGCGCACCCGGCGGATGATGCCGGGAAACATATCATTCAACGGATCGTACAGATAGGGCGCACCGTCGGTGGGCCGCTCAAAGTCGCGTATTTAGTGAACTTTGACGTGGAGCTGGCGAAGTTGCTCACCGGCGGGGTTGATGTCTGGCTAAACACACCCGAACCGCCGCTGGAGGCATCGGGTACCAGCGGCATGAAGGCGGCGCTGAACGGAATTCCCTCGTTAAGTGTGCTCGACGGTTGGTGGATCGAAGGCTGCATCGAAGGCATCACCGGATGGGCCGTGGGGGACGGGCAACCGGCTGCCGGCCATACAAACGGCCGCGGCGACGATGCCGGTCAACTCTATGATCAACTTCAGCGTTCCATCATTCCTTTGTTTTACAACAATCGCAACCAGTACGTCGACATTATGCGTCATGCGATCGCACTGAACGGTTCTTTTTTCAATACACAGCGGATGCTGCAACAGTACGTGCAGAAGGCGTATTTCTGACTGCTTCATGATAGTTGTCCGAGCGACTATGGGATCGGCATTCTAAACGCCATGTGTTTCGGAGTTGCTTGGTCACGAGGACCGTTTCGGGGCAACTGTTGAAGTCAGGCGTGAAGTCTCGTTTGCAAAAAATGTCGAGCATGCGGCGGTTTGGCCCAAGCTCACGCTCGACAATCGGGGACCGCCCCGCCCGCCCTCGCCGCCGCGTCGGTCCCAGCAGCTGCGCAGGCCGAGGCGACGGCGAACGGGGCTCGCGGAAGTTGTGCGGCAGATAGAACGTGAATTACCCAAACGGAACTCTCATAGCGCGTGGTACGGAACATGGGGGCAGGTCACTGGTACGGGATGTGCAGTCGCGATAGCGCCTGCAAGGGGTTGCATTTGAGGCAATTGTTCTGGCCAATCATTTATCGAGCTGCGACGTTTCCCGCCGAAGTCGCCGGAATTGGCGGTAAGAGGTCGAGAATTGCCGCCGGAACATCAAGGCCAGCCCGCGTCAGGTAGAGATTGACGATTGCCGCCAAGGCTCGTTCCAAGGGCGAAGTCCGATATTGTCGTCGTCGCGGGTAATGCAATAGTGGAAGCGGATTGGCCTCCCAAACGACCACTTGCCCATTTTGGTCGTAGCTATAGTCGAGGGCCACGAAATCCAGCCCGATCGCATGGCAGGCCGTCTGAAACGCTTGGTGATGAGGGCTGGGATGATTTAAGAACTCGTGTTCTTCGGCGCAGATGGAATCGCTATATAACATATTCGAACCGCGCGCCGTCCATTCTCGGGTGACATGCATGTGTAAGGGCGCGCCACGATCCCCGGCGATGACATAGCGATACTTACGAAACAGGCCGTCGGCGGGGTCGCGCACGTCGATGTATTCCACGGCGACGGGATTCCTCAAGCTTTCGATCGGCAGTTGTCGTGCGTCGTCATGAGTGTGCGCATAGTACATCGGTTGGCCGTGTCCGAGATTCTCCCGTACCAATAGCGGCGGCTCAATGCCCAACAGGGTTTTGCGAAACTCCGCAGGATCCGTGATCAACTCCATTTTGGGCGTGCGGAGACCGCAAACGTTCATGCGTTTTGCCCCCTCCGCTTTGGCGGCGTTTGTTAAGCAATCAGCGCGGTTGATCACAGGAATGCGATGCGCGTCGCAGTCGGCCGCAAGTTGGACGGCTTGATCGTACGCGATGGTCGACCAACATTGAATCGGGTCCTTGACCCACGCAATCTGCAAGAGATATGGCGACCAATCCCGGATATGGCACCCGAGTGTGCGGAGTTCAAAGCGGTTTCTCAGTTCGGGGCACACCTTTTCCACGAAGTCCAAAACGATCTGATAGAGGTCGGGCTTGCGGGGGTGTCGCACGACGAGGAACCGGCGGTTGGCCTTCCCCGATCGCCAATTTTTAACAGTGTTATTGACGGCAATATAGACGCTGGGCGCAACCGCATGCAGAGCCGACTGAATTGGAGAAATGGCCATTGTCGTCAAGGCGACTCGCTGTCGAGGAGTTGGCATTCAGACTTACGAACGAGCGTGAGCCCCGGTGAGTACGGCAGGTCGAAGACTTGCAACTCCGGATTTTGTTTCAAGCGATCAATAAAAAACCTTACCCGACGCTCGTAGGCGCGGTCCGGACCGTAGATCCCTGCCGTTGAGACACGGAGACTGTCGTGAAACAGCGTCACGCCGCCGGGCGAGATCAAATGCTCAAACGCCTCATAGTCGAAGCATGCTTGTTCTTCCGAGTGGTACCCGTCGATGAACGCGATGCCGATCTCGTCCAGGCCACGGTAAATGTCGGTTTCGACGAACTGTTGCGTCGTCATGAGAAAATGGCGGACGTTGGTCACTCCGAACGTTGCGAAATGCTCGTCAACGCGCTTGGGGTCTTTCCAGAACTCATCTACCAAGGATGGGTCGATGAAATACACCGTCCCCCCCTCGACGTTATCCCGTAACGCGTGGGCAAACATTAGCGGCGCAAAGCCGCGAAACGACCCGACGACGACAACGTTTCGAGGACGGATTAACCGGGCCAGACCATAATACAACCACCCCATTCCCAGGTTGTGGTCCTCAAGACGTTGCCAATGTCCCATCCTGAGTAAGTCCGGCTCCGCGAGCACTTTGGAAATCCAGTCATTCATGAGCTTTGACCTTCTACCTCGACCGCAACGGGCGTTCGAGACAAGTCGCCGCCGCCGAAAAGATGGCCGTCGACGTCGAGTTGGACAGCGATCATGTCTCTGTACTGCCCGCCTTTTTCCATGAGTTGACCATGAGTTCCCAGTTCGCAGATCCGTCCTTGATCGAGCAAGGCGATCCGATCGGCGTGCACGATTGTACTTAACCTGTGAGCGATCACGAATGTCGTACGGTTGGCGGTGAGGATTTTCAGACTATTCTGAATCAGCCGTTCACTATGCGTATCGAGGTTGCTGGTTGCCTCGTCGAGAATCAAGATTTTGGGATCAGCCAACAACGCCCGCGCGATCGCTATCCGCTGTCGTTGTCCGCCGCTGAGCTTGACTCCCCGCTCCCCAATGATCGAGTCGTACCCGTCTGGGAGTTGTCGGATGAACTGGTCGGCATTGGCGGCCTGCGCCGCGTGGCGAATGGCCGCAGGGTCGGCCGAACGCGCACCATAGGCAATGTTTTCCGCCACGGTGCCGTCAAACAGAAAGACATCTTGTTCGACGATCCCCAGCAAATTGCGGTACTGTTCCACGTTGAATTCGCGGAGGTCGACACCGTCAAGAAGAATTCGCCCGGCTGTGGGGTCGTAGAACCTTGCGACGAGATTGCACAACGTTGTCTTACCAGCACCGCTGGGACCGACCAAGGCAATTGTTTCGCCGGGAGCGACATCCAGCGAAATGCCGGTGAGCGCACAGAAATCTGTGCCAGGATATTGGAAATCGACATTCTCTAAAGTGAGGCGCGCCTCCGTAGTGTGTCGGTCAACCGGGCGCGCGTTTTGCGCCGGAACCATCTCACGAGGCTCTTCCAGCAGGTCGAGCACACGATCGAGAGCGGCCAATCCGTTTTGCAATTCGGCGGCGCATTCGGCCAGGACGGACAAGGGACCAAGCAGCATGAGGATATACACTAAGAACATCGTTAAGTCCCCCAATGTCAGCTGACCGTTGAGGACTTGCATTCCGCCGAAAAGCAGCAACGCACCGGACAACAGCGGTATGAGTATCGACCATAACAGCGCGACAAGATGGCCTGACCACCAGACCCGCAGTTCTTGCCGGCACATCAGATGGTTGTCCCTCATGAAGCGTGCGGTTTCCGTACGTTGGCGGCTGAAGCCACGAACAACGCGCATTCCACCGAATGCTTCCGTTGCCGCGGCATCGACGGCACGGCGCTGCGCTCTGACGTCGCGATGACGTGGTCGAAGTCCACCGATGAAAGTCCGATGTGTAAAAAAGACAAGTGGTAGTACGAACAGCGCGCCGATCAGCAGCCGCCAGTCGACCCAGGCGAGCACGATAAACGTTCCCAGTAGTTGAGTGGCTACCCGAGACGGTTTGTAAAACATCGTGCTGAGCAGCTCGCTAACCGTCGCCACCTCGGAACGCAGCAAACTCGCAATGCCACCCGTTTTCAGGTGGTGTATCCGATACAACGGCAGACGCAACAGGTGTTCGAAGAGCCGTTTGCGAATCGACAATTGGACCTGTTTCGACGCCTTGATCGTCAGCCATTGTCCAGAAGTTTCGCAAAACGCTTTGAGCCAGGAGACTACGATGACTGTGAGAGTTCCCCAGACGAGCAATTCCCAACGGCTTTGGGGCAAACCCCAATTCGCCCACGATGCGGGAGGCGGCGAATCGCCAAGGACGTTGTCGACCAAGATCTTGGTGGCAGCAGGCGGAATAAGCGCGAGCAGTGCCGCTGCGGCCGAAACGGCTGTCACGGCAGCGACCGCGAAACGTTGACGTTTGGCCAATTCGAGAAATGCGCAGGTGAGCACCCATGTCGAGCGCTCCCGTCGCGGAGAACGGCGTATCGAGCCGGATCGGGCCGGCGCATCGGAATCACGGAGGCCCTTTTCGTATTCCGCGAGTTGTCGACGGCTGGAAAGGCGATTGTCTTTCAACACTTCGGTACTTTGGCGAACGTGAACTTCTGAAGCCGGTCGTTCCGGCAGGAACAACGGATCCGGCGTCCAATCCCGCAATCGATCCGAACGACTCTCGGAAAACGGCTTGTGGTTGGCCGGAGCATTTCTCCAACCAACTCTTGCATGGGCGCTTGGAACAGCCCCACGGGATTCCAACGGCGCAATCAAACACCCGAGTAAATCCTATTGCTTCCCCCATTTCGTTCCCTTTATCATAGAATGCTATTTATACAGCACGCAAGAAGAATACTGGTGGCAACAGTACCCGATCGCACAATCTTAAGTCCCCAGCGGTCGACCGTCATAACCCTCACCAGGAGCGCATCGAACCTCAGCGATTGGGCGGAGCATTTGCGTTCAACAACTTGGTTTCACTACCGAGAACGACACCATGCTAGAGCACCTGTTTGAGAATCCGCTTTCCCGGCGGGTGGGGAGCGCTTTGGAAAAGGATGCAAACAGCCTGTTGGGCATCGCGAGTACCATGCGGCTGGCCAAGTCGTTCAATCGCCTGAAGAACCGCCGTTATTATCTTTACCGCAAAAAGCTCTATGAAACCCGGCTCGAGGATCTCTTTGCGGGAAACGGTAGCGACTCGAACAGCG
>CALFYU010000564.1 GCA_937952455.1 uncultured Planctomycetaceae bacterium | reverse complement strand
CTGCCCGGGAATTCATATGGGCAGTTTGCTTGGCAAATAGCGCAGTGCACGACGGCAAGCCGTCGTTTTGGGAGTTGTGATATCTGGCCCCAAGAATCTGTGTTCGATCTGTGGCTAATGAACAACGCGTATGAGGATGGCGGGTAGCCGCATGGGGATATCAAAACACCGAGCACACCGTCCCGCCGTCGACAACTAGTGTTTCGCCGGTGATGTAACTGCCGGCCTCACTGGCCAACAACAGCGCCGGACCCGCGAGCTCTTTCGGATCGCCCCACCGCTTCACAGCCGTCCGCTCGGCGAAGACCTGCTGTTCTTTCTCGGACAAGATGCTGGCCGGCAGGTCGGTAAAAAACGGCCCCGGTGCCAAGCAGTTTACGGTGATTCCAAACCGTCCCAGTTCCAATGCCTGAGCTCGCGCCATCCCCACCAGCGCGGCCTTGGTCCCCGAATAGACGCTGCGACCCGCTTTAGATCCAAGCGCCATGATCGACGAGATATAGATGATCCGCCCCCATTTCCGCTGTTTCATATGCGGGACCAGCGCGCGGCCCAGCGCCATGCAAGAGCTGAGATTCAATTCGAGGTGCCGATCCCAGCTTTCGTCGGTGATCGCATCCAACTCCTGCGGTACATTGGAGCCGGCATTATTGACAAGAATGTCGACATGTCCCATTTCCGTGAGCGCGAAGTCGGCCAGCTTGCGGACGTCATCGCGATTGGTCATATCGGTCACGCAATAGGCGCCGCGGGAATCGGAGTCCTCCATAATATCCAGGAGCGCCGCCTGGAGTTCCTCCTCGTGCCGGCTGCAAATCACAATGTCGGCTCCAGCCTGGGCAAACCCCATTGCCATCGCTTTGCCCAACCCTTTACTGCCGCCGGTCACCAGCGCCACGCGCCCGCTCAGATCAAAACTGGGAATCGCCATCGATACGTGCCTCTTGCGGAATGATTACGGGAATCCACAAACTGGCATCACAATACGCCTTCAGGCGGCAAAGTTCAACGTGGGGAAACCGCTAGCGAAAACAACCAATCAATCGCCGGCAAAATGTGAACTTATCTTTGCAATGGAAGCGTTTCGGCCGGATTCCGCAGATCGACTCGCGTGCTGACCGTTTTCTGATCCGGTCCGTGCAAATGTACCGGCGCCAACAGCGTCAGTGCCCACGCTAGCCCAATGCCGGCGGCCAGTGTGAGTGAGAGTTGCGTGCGGTTGTGGCTGTGGAATTCCATTTCAGGCAGCAGGTCGCTCAGGGCGATGCAGACGAACACGCCGGCGGCGAAGGCCAGAACGCTCCCCACGATCTGTTGCTGCGCGTCTCCGAATTGTCGGACGCCGAACAGGAACAAGACCGCCCCCAGCGGACACATCATGGCAAAGGCGGTGTTCACGATATTGCGCCAGCGGGTCGACCAGCCTCCCACCGCCATCAGCGAGGTGATCGAAACGGCGTCCAGCGGTTTGTGCATTAGCACCGCCAGGAACGTCCCCAGTCCCAGCAGCGAGTACGTCGTGGTCCGTTCCGCATCGGTCTCGACGCTGGCCGCCAAGGCGATGCCGTCGATCAACGTGTGCAATGCCAACCCCAACGTGATGCCCAGCCAACTCAGTTGATGCGTATGCTGGCAGCTTTGGTAGTAGCTCGGTTCGCCATGGTGATCATGGTCGTGATCGTGGTCATGTTCGTGATGCGCGTGTGCTGCGGCGGCATCGGGGCCGAGCTGCAATTCCGGCGGAAGTTCAACCGGTCCGTGGTGGTGCACGTGGAACGTGCGAATCAAAATAAACATCGCCAGCACGCCCCCCAGCATCCATAGTGCGGCGCGATTGGTCGAACCGAGTTGATGGGCGGCATCGGGCAGCAAATGCAACAGGCCGATGCCCAGCATCAGTCCGCCGACAAAACTGATGATCAACTGCATCCGCGTGTGGGAGAGATGAATCATCGAGGGAAGCCACCCGCCGAACAGCGAGGCGCAGACAATCATCGCGCAGTACATCAGCAGGACGCCGTACCGCCACGCGGTGTTCTTCACGCTGGGTGTGCTGTCGCCGGTTTCATCGGTCGGCGCCGGGACCGCATCGCTAACAGCAGCGGACTCACCCGCCCGCGTCACCGGCGGCACAATCCATGCGGCGGCGAAGAGAAACAGCGTAGAGATCAATAACAAGCGGGCAAACATCATGCAGGCCGGGCGGGGAATCAAAGGGTTGGTAATGCGCGGCCGGTATTTTATTGCAATGTGTTTGCAGAAACAATGGCTGGGTGATTGTTGGGGTAGGAGTGCCGGTCACGCGATTTGCACCGGCGGACAAGCCGCCAGTGGCACGCGGCGCGTGTGCCCGCAAACTCCATGTGCCCAGTGAGAATTCTGCTGAGCGAGCGGGCAGCGGGGGGCCATGATCCATGTGATTGCTGGCCGACGACAACACGGCTGGTTGGTATTGTTATGTTGCCGCTGTCTCAACGCATCACCAGAACTGCCACCAACGACGCTTGCGATTGTAAGGCTGATGTGCTGCGGTTCGAACGGAAGAATCGAGCTTTGAATCGAAAGTTCGCAACTCCTCAACAATCCACTCATCAAAGGTGTTCGCTTCGAGTTCCCAGATGTCATCGCTCGGTTCATCGACGGCAGTTTGCTCGTCGAATTTATTGCCATCCCATCGATAAACGGAGAAATCATCGTCCGTACAGTCGATGCACGAACACATTGAGCACCCGCGATCGCAAACGACGACAAATTGTTCCCACCATGCAAGAAAGCTGGCCATCGCCTTAGAGCTTGAAACGATGTCTTGGCCGTTTTTCGTATCATAACCGCCGGGAAGTCCGAGCAAGCCGGGCCCCAGGAGTTGCCCGCCGTTGCCGACTTCGCGGTAGACTGCTTTAAGCAGCGGAGGTAGTGCGAATCCAAGTTCCGACTCTGTCGCGCTGATCAATTCGGGAGCTGCGGTCGGAAAGAGATACGACTCCGGGTCATGCCACCACCCCGATAAACGCTTGTCAGCAATCAGGCTCGCAGAAGCCGCTTGGGCTTTCAATCGCTCAATTATGTCGTGGTACGATGGGTCGTCAATCATTCTGGGTGCCCCTCGCGATTGCAACATAACGTCTGCCGCAACCAGCCGTATGGCACTGGCTCTGACAGTGCTGGTACCACTTTCGGCAAGCCCGCCGACGCACTGGCAAAGCCAGTGGCACCCGCCAACATATTAGCTAAGCACGCCGTCAATCACCTCACCTGATACATCCGTGATCCGCCGCTGAATCCCGTTGTGATAATACGTCAGCCGCTCGTGATCGATCCCCAGCAGGTGCAGGACCGTGGCGTGGAAGTCGTGCCAGGTGGCGACGTCTTCCACCGAACGCAGGCCGAATTCATCCGTGGCGCCGTAGGCCGTGCCATGTTTGAGGCCGCCGCCGGCCATCCAGACGGTGAAGCCGTATTGGTTGTGGTCCCGGCCCTTGCCTAGCACGCCGGCGTCGGATTGCGTAAACGGCGTGCGGCCGAATTCGCTGGTGAATAACACCAACGTGTCATCCAACATCCCCCGCTGTCGCAGATCGCGGAGCAGGGCGGCGACCGGTTGGTCGATGCGGGTCGCTTCCCGCGTGTGGTTTTTGACCATGTCCTCGTGGCCGTCCCAATTGATCCGCGGACTGCCGAACGCGCCGCCGGAGAAGAGCTGCACGAAACGCACGCCTCGTTCCAACAGCCGCCGCGTGAGCAGGCAACTGCGGCCGAAGTCGTTCGTCTCCTTTCCACCCAGGCCGTACATCTGTTGAGTGTGCCGCGTTTCCGATTCCAGGGCGGAGACTTCCGGCACGGCCAATTGCATCTTCGCCGCCAACTCATAACTCCGCATCCGCGCGGTGAGTTCATCATTGCCTTCGCGTGATTCCAGGTGGCGGCGGTTGAGCGTCTCCAACAATTGCCGGCTGGCTTGTTCGGTGGTGGCGCTCACCGGGCGTGCCGGGAACAGGTCGTCAATCGCCGTCCCCGTGCTGCGCAGCGTGGTCCCTTGATGCCGCACCGGCAAAAAGCCGTTGGTCCAATTGATGCTCCCTCCTGCCGGAACCCCGCGCGTATCGGGAATCACCACAAAACCGGGTAGGTCGTCCGATTCGCTCCCCAGTCCGTACGACAGCCAGGCGCCCATCACCGGAAAACCGTTGAGGCGAAATCCGGTGTGTTCTTGAAAGGTGGCCGGCGTGTGGTTCGACGTTTCGGCCGTCATGGAGCGGATCAGCGTCAATTCGTCCGCCAGTTCCGCCAGATGCGGAAACAGGTTTGAGACCAATAGTCCGCTTTCACCCCGCGGTGCAAACTGCCAATCGCTCTGCCGCAGGTTGCCGACCTTGCCGAAGAAGACGTCCGGCCGTTCTTCGCTGTCGAGCGGTTTTCCGTGCCACTTCTCAAGCGCCGGTTTGTGATCAAACGAATCGATCTGGCTCAGGCCGCCGTTGAGCACGATGTGAATCACGCGCCGCGCCGCTGCCGGATGATGTTGAATGATCTGCGGAGCTGCCCCCGCTTCGTCGGCGACGAGGCCGTCTCGGGCCAGCAAGTCGGTCAGTGCCACGGCGCCGATGCCGGCGGTGGACCAGGAAAGAAAATCGCGTCGCGTGGGGGACAAATTGTTAATCGACATACAGGAACTCATTGCTATTGAACAGAACGCGGCAATAGGCGGGCAGGCCGTGCTGTTTGATGAATGCGGTGCCGGCGGAAATCTCTTCGTCCGCCGCCCGGCGGCCGAAGGCCAATCGCGCCGCCCCGCGGATTTGTGCAGCGGGGTCGTCACCGAACTCTTTGGTCAAGCGTTCGGCCAGATGATCCGACATTCTGAGCACGAACGAATTGTTCATCATCGACAGCGCCTGCAGCGGAGTCGTCGTCACGGCCCGCGCCGGTGTTTTGGTGGAGGGGTCGGGACAGTCGAACACATCCAGAAAACCGCTGCGGCCCGAGCGGACCCAGGTGCGGTACAGGCTGCGGCGATTGAAACTCGCGCCGACGGGATCGCGCATGTCATAGAACTGAGCGTTCTGCACGTGCGTCGTGAAATCATAAAACCCCGGCCCGCCGATTTGCGGGTTCAGTTGTCCAGCGACTGATAAGACCGCATCGCGAACGTCTTCCGCTTCCAGGCGCATCGGCGCTTTGCGCCACAACAGCCGATTATCGCCATCGATCGCCGCCGCCTCGGAATTGAACTGCGAAGATTGCCGATAGGTGGCGGAGGTGACGATAGTTCGGTGCAAATGCTTGAGGCTCCAGCCTTGCTCAATCAAGTCGGACGCCAACCAGTCGATCAACTCAGGATGTGACGGCCGGCCGCCATTGAAACCGAAGTCATTCGGCGTTTCGACAAGGCCCGTGCCGAAGTGGTAATGCCAGACACGGTTGACGATCACCCGCGCGAAGAGCGGGTTCTTGGGATCGGTGATCCACTCGGCTAGTTCGCGGCGACGGTCCGCGTCGGGGGCGTCCGCTTCAAGTCCAAAGTCAGCTGTCGCGATGCCTGTTGCGGCAATGCCGCCCGCGGAAACCAAGTCGGCCGGCTGTGCGGGATTCCCGCGGCGCAGCACATGCACGGCATCGGCTTTGTCGGGAACGTTGGCATACACCTTGTCAGCACGGTAGCGCTGTAATTGGCTGCGCAGATTGTCGGTTTCAAAATCGATCCGGTCCAGTTGTTGGCGAAGATGCGAATCTGCGGCGGCCAGGATTTCCGAGTCGTCGATCACCAGTTGTTTGACGCCGGCCGAGGCGGCGATTTCGGCGTGTGATAACGCGCGATCATAGAGCCGGGCGCGGTCGATCGATCCGTTTAACAATCGGTTGCCCCCCGGCGAACCGTGTCGCAAGCCGAACAGCACTTGGCTGTCGCCGGCAGGAAACGCAACCGGCCCGGGTTTTTGATACGACTTGCCGTACGGCTGGCCGTTGCGGTAACCGACAATCGTGCCGTCCTCGCGATACACAATGGCGACATGCACAAAATCATCATCGGCGGCGGTCTCCTTCGTTCCGCCAAAGTCCGCCGTGCGACGGAAGTGATCGCTTCCCGCCATCCAATAGCCGGCCTGGCGCTCGCCAAAGACGATCGCGTCGAAGACGTTTCCGTCGAGCGTCTGCAGGCTGAGCACGCCGCCCCCTTGCTGTTTCAGGTCCGGTAGCGACACCCAGGCTTCTAACGTTTTCACGGTCAAGTCTGCGTCGAGCGGGGCGGTGGAAACGTATGCCGCTTCACCATCAAGTACCAGCCGCCCGTCAACGACGACGGCCTCACCGGCAGCGGTTCCATGGAGTGTGCCACGGCTGTCGCGAAGATCGCCGTCGAAGAGCCATTCCGAGATCGGCTCGGGGGGAGTGATCGATTTGATTTCGTCGTGTCTGCGGGCCAGGAGTTGTTGGCGAATCGGAGCGATCAGTCGTTCCCGCTTGTCTTGTAATTCTGCCAGCGCCGCTTGTATCGACTTCAGCCGCTGATCGTAATCATCGAATAGCGTATTTGGCTGGAACTCACGTTCACCGTGCCGGACACCGGCGAGTGCCGACGTCATGCGGTAGTATTCCGCTTGTGAGATCGGATCGAACTTGTGGTCGTGGCAGCGGGCGCAATTGACTGTCAGTCCCAGAAATGACTGGCCAACGACGCTGACCATGTCTTCCAATTCGTCCTGCCTGACGACGGCTCGCATGGCGGCGCTTTGTTGTTTTTGCCCGACTTCGTCATAAGCCCCGGCTACCAAGAATCCCGTGGCCGCAATCGCCGAGGAATCACCCGGTTTGAGAATGTCCCCGGCCAATTGCAAGCGCGCGAACTCGTCGTAGGGCATGTCGTTATTGAATGCCTGCACCACCCAGTCGCGATAGGCCCAAAAGTTGTCGCGGAGTTTGTCCCGCTCAAACCCTTGGCTTTCGCCGTATCGTGCGACGTCCAACCAATGCCGCGCCCAACGTTCACCGTAATGCGGGGAGGCGAGCAGCCGCTCGACCAGATCTTCGTAGGCAGTCGGCGATTTGTCAGCGATGAAGGCGTCGACTTCTTCCGGCGTGGGAGGAAGTCCCAACAGATCGAAGGACAACCTCCGAATCAACGTGCGGCGATCCGCTGGCGGGGCAGGGGAGAGCCCCCGTTGCTTGAGCTTGGTGCGGACGAAGGCATCGACGGGATTCTCGCTCGCATCCGGCAATTCCGGTTTCGCGATCGGTTGCAGACACCACCAGTCGTAGCCCGCGCGGGCGGAGGTCGTGAAGCGAAAGGGATCGATCGGATCGCGGCCCCATTTCGCGCCGCTTTCGATCCAGGCTTTGAGCAGCGCTTTCTCTTTATCCGAAAGCGGCTTTTTGGGGGGCATTAAGTCGCCCGAGACATAGTCCCACAATAGGCTCTCATCCAGGCTGCCCGGGACGAGGACTTCGCCCGAATCACCCCCGGCAAGCGCCGTTTTGGATTGTGACAGGTCCAGCCCCGATTCCTGTTCGGTCGCGTTGTGGCAGTCAAGGCAACGCGCCGCAAGCAGCGGGGCGATCTGCCGGTCAAAATCGACCGTCGCCGCAGCATCGTCACCGTGGGCAATCTGCGGGACGACGACGAACAGGAGCGTCAGCCAGTACGGTGCGAACGCAGAGATTAGGCGGGTGAACGATCGGTTTGTTGTGTTGCCACGGATCATCGGCGCCCCACAAGTGTTGGGATGGGAATCGAGTTTGTCGGACGAATTGGAAACTCCAGGATATTCCGGGCGAGCACTGCAAACAACCGGGATCGCCGGTGGCTGCTAGCGATTCATCAGAATCTCAAATTCGTCTTCTGCCGTGTAGGGTTGTCCGTCGACAAGCGTGGTGGCCCGAACCCGCAGGGGCATATTGAGCGGCCCCAGTTCATTCTCCGCGAAACGGAGCGTCATCGCAATCTCATCGGCATCTGGCGGCACCGTCACTTCGTCCGCCGCGATCCCGTGCATATGTTCGGGGACGACCAAACGCAAAGTGACCGGTCCGGAAATCGACTGTCCGCGGCCAATTTTGATATTCAGCGGCACGTTCTTTCCCGGCACAGCCAGGATCGACTTGGGAAACGTATCGACGCTCAATTCGCCGGTGGTGACCATCATAATGATCTGATCGTCAGCGGTGTCGGAGGAGTAACTCACTTTGTGCTGTGTCCCATCGGCATCGGTGACGACGCCAACCGCCATTACGACGATGCGGGCCGTGCGCGCCGGCTGCATCCAGGAGGGGAGTTTAATGTTGTAATCGAACTCGGTTTTGCCGGGCGGCACGACGATCTCCGGGCCGGTGACCCCTTGCAGGTGCCGTATCTGCCGATCTGCCAGGCAGATCGTCAGCGGCCCGTCGAATCCGCCGCGATCGAGCGTATAATGCCGGAAATAGGTCGCCCCGCGAGCGACGTAGTTCGTCTCAAATGCGCCGATCACTTTAAACGGCGTGGGCATCGAGACGGCTAAGAATAAATGATCCAGCGTCGGGGCTTCCGTTGTCGACGCTTGCCGCTGAATCTCTTTGTCGTCGATTTTGCATGTCCCCGTGACGAGCAGCCGGTGCGTTTTGATTTTCGCCGTCTCATCCGCTTTGAACGTGAGTTGGGTTTCCGATTTGTTGGCGGCGATCGTCGCGTCCGCCACGGTGACCCCGGCTGGTAATCCACCGAAGTTAAGTTCAATCGCACCGTCGCAGCCGCCGATGCGTGTGGCCGTGACTTTATATTTGACTTCGCTGCCGCGGTAGAGCGTCAATCCGTCATCGGAAAGTTGCAGCGCAAAATCGGGTGACGCCGCCGGGGGCGGGGTGACGTATAAGCGATAGGCGAAGCCCGCGCCGCCGCGCCGCGGCGTGCGTTCGCGGACGACGGCTGTGTATTGGCCGTCGGCGGGAAAGGTAAATCGCAGTTGCGAATCGGTCTGCTCGGCGGACAGATTGTCGTTTTCGGCCAAGACTTTGCCGGCGGCGTCTTCAATCGCGAGCACGGAATCGAGCCGCGTGCCCAAGCGCGCGGCCCGTATGTCGAACAAAAGCTCTTCGCCTTTCTTGGCAAAAAACGTCCAGCGGTCCGCTTCGGCAGGAGTCTGGATGCGACCGTTAAAGACTGCGGGGATTGACGGCGGATTCTCTTTCGGTTCGTTTTGTCCTTTGACGTACTCCGGCAGGTCGCTGAGTTCGAGTTGGATGGGATTCGCATATTGACCATCGAAGCGAAAGCGATGCGCAAACGTTTCATCGGGATTTGTCGGCAATGTGAGCTTTGCTGTGGACGCGTCGAGATTGACACCATCAAGTTGTACCGCAATTGTCTCGCCGCGGCGGCCTCCGAGGGGATACACCTCGTTAATAGAGGGCCCGTCGTTGATCGTCAGCCGGTAAACGTAATGCTGAAGCCCGCCGAAGTTGATGTCGTGGATCTTGACCTGATACTCGCCGTCGACCGGGGCGGTGAACTGCAGCAAGGAATCGGTTCCGTGTCCATCGACGTTTTCAGCGATCGGGCGGCCATCAGGGGCGATGATTTCCAAACGGGAATCAAGCGGTGATCCAATGCGGGCGGCCATCACTTCGCAGGTGTAACCCTTCCCGGCGCGGGCGGCAAACGTCCAGATGTCAACGTCCTCGCGCGGAAAGATGCGGCCGTTAATCGTGACGGGAAGCTCGACAGCAGTCGGAACGGGTTGACCGTCGATTTCGCGCTCGATCACTTCGGGAAACTCGCCGATAACGAACTTCATCGTGGGAATCACCCCCTGCGACGTCCAGACGCGAAAGCGGCGCACGCCCAGCTCCGCATCGGGCGCGATGCTGACCGCCCCCGCTTGGTCCTTGGGATAGTCTTCACGGTCCGATGAATACGGTTTGGGTACGACAGGCCCCTCAAACCAGGCCGTATGCGGCGCGCGATAAATCAGCGGCGTCGCCTGCACCCCCGGCCCGATCATTTCCAGCGGACAGACATCGTGCAAGAAATGCCCCCCCACATGAAACGCCACCGAAGTCCCCCGCTGCCCGCCGGCGGGGAAGATGTAGGAGACCGACGGAGCGTCGGCGCTGGCGCCAGTAGGCAGTAGGCAGAGGGCAGTAGGCAGTAAGAGAAGTGCCAGACTTCTTGGCCAGGATTGTCGGTTTTGGATATGGGGGCGATTCATGTCGTCAGGTTAGCGTCTGTTTCTCAGTGAGTTTGAGAGGCCGTTGAGCATCCTTCCGATCTCGGCGGCGTGGCTCAGGAGTGGTTTGAGTTTTTCCGGGTGAGTGAATTCCAGGCGTCCGGCAAGCATCAGTTGTGTTTCGATCTCACGGAGGGATCCGTGAGCAATTGAAAGTGCATTCAAAAACTCGCCAGCAGTACTGCGTCCCTGGCCTTCAGCGATATTTGATGGGATTGAAACGGCCGCTCTTCGCAATTGGCTGGTCAGTCCGAATTTCTCTGTGTCGGGAAAGCTGGAAGTCAGTTCGTAGATCAAAACCACCAAATCCATCGACCGCTGCCAAACAATCAAATCACGATAATTCTGAGCGCTCACTGGTTGTTTTTCCTTTGTCAATCGACATTGCAAAGGAGACTGCCTACTGCCCTCCGCCTACTGCCTACTCTACGAAAACAACTCCCCAATCACCCGCCCCCCGTGCGGCACAATCGAGACGGGGCGGCCTTCGGGCGTATAGAAGAGGGTTTGGGGGTCGATGCCCATGCTGCGGTAGATTGTGGCTGCGAGGTCCTCCGGGCCGTAGGGGGTGGTGACGGGGCGTTCGGCCCGTGGGCCGGAGTCGCCGACGACGATGCCGTTTTTCACGCCTCCGCCGCCGACAGCGATGGCGGTGCTCGGACCCCAGTGATCGCGGCCGGCGTCTTTATTGATTCGCGGCGTGCGGCCGAATTCCCCGGTGACCAGCACAAAAGTCTTTTCCAGTAGACCGCGGTCGGACAAGTCGCGGAACATCGTCGCCATGGCTGTATCCAATTTCGGGAGCAGCCGGTCCTTGAGCATGTGGAAGTTGTCGTTGTGCGTGTCCCAGTCGCTGTGGTGGACCAGGACGCACCGCACGCCGGCCTCGACCAGCCGCCGGGCCATCAAACAGGATTGTCCCAGCGTGTGTCGGCCGTATTCGTCACGCAGCTGGGTGGTTTCATCGCCAATGTCGAAGGCGCGTTTTGTCTCCGGCGAGGTCATCAGGTCAAACGCGCGCTGCTGAAAAGAACTCAAGGCCAGCGCGGAGGCGTTGGCTTTGACTTCGGCCGATTGTTGATAGCGATCCACGGTTGCCAACAAATCACGCCGGTGACCGAGCCGGTCGGCGGGAACCGTCAGCGGCGGCGCCAAATCACGGACGGCGAAATTCGGCACGTTCGGGTCGGATTCGACGGTAAACGGATCGGCGTCGGAGCCCAAATAGGCACCGCCGCCGCTGTTGTGCATGCGGGGCAGAGCGACGTAAGCCGGCACCGATCCGCGCGGGCCAAGTTTTTTGGCGATCACCGCGCCGTGCGCGGGCTTTTCGTTGTTGGGCTTTAATTTCGAATCAAAGGCGGGCGTGGGATGATAGCCGGTGAGGATGTAGTGGTCGGCGTGCCCGTGGCTGGAATTGCGGTGGGAAAAACTGCGCACGAGCGAGAACTTGTCCATCTGCCGCGCCAAGTGCGGCAAGTGTTCGCACAGCTGAATCCCCGGCACGTTGGTGGCGACCGGATCGAACTCCCCGCGAAACTCCGCCGGCGCTTGGGGTTTCATGTCCCAGGTGTCGATCGTGCTGATGCCCCCTTGCAGGAACAGGATGATCAGCGACATGTCTTCGATGGAGCGTCCCCGCTCGGCGGCCGCGGCCTGCAGCTGTAGCACCTGCGGCAACGTCAACCCGGCGCCGAACATCCCCGCAGCGCCAATCGTCAACACATCCCGCCGCCGAATCCCATCACAAAACCGAGATCGACCCATCACAAATGCCTCCCGCGAACCTTACTTCGTATTTCTTCTGGCCACCGGCCACCGGCCACTCATAAGTCAGTGGTTGAACAAAAACTCCATCGAATTCAGCATGCTCCAGACAACGTCCTCTGCCGCACGCTGACGTTCGGCTCCCTGTTTGCCTTCCAGGTGCGCGATCAGTTTGGCGCGTTCCGCCGCGGTCGGAAACCGGCTGAAACAGGCCAGCGACAACTCTTCGACAAACGCCTCACCGTCCACGTCCTCCCGCAGCATGCCGGCGATGCGGCCTCCCTGGTGCGAGAGTTTGTCCTGAATCTCCGGAGAGTTCAACACGTGCAGCACCTGTCCCACCGTCGCCGACGACGTCCTTTCGCAACTGCAGGCGGTTACACGCACCGGCCGGCCGAAGGTTTTGAGGAAGTAGTGCGGCACTTTGCTGTCCCAAAGTTGGATCGCGCGATATCCGGGAGCGACCCCTTCGAACTTTTCCGGAACGCCCGTGACCTGCACCACCGCATCGAGCAGGACTTCGGCATCGATCCGCTTGAAAAGGTAGCGCGAAAAATTCTGTTCGTCCCGCCGGTTCGTCTCGTTGACGGCCGCCGCGCGCTGATAGGCGGCCGAGGCGGTGATCGTGCGGATCAAAGGCTTTTAGTCATAACAGTTCTCGACAAAATCGCGAGCGAGTGCGTCGAGCAATTGCGGATTCGAGGGGGGATTCGTCAATCGGAAATCGTCAACCGGCTCAACCAGACCCCGCCCCATGAGGTGCGCCCAGATGCGATTGGCGATGTTACGGGCAAACCAGGGATTATCCGCAGCCGTCAGCCAGCGGGCCAACGTCTCGCGGCGGTCGCCGGCAGGCGCTTGTTTCGGGTAATCGGTCGCTAGCGGATACGCAAATACTTCCTGTCCGTTGCGGGGATGCACCGACCTTTCTTGTCCGTCGGCGGTGAGCATTTCACCCAGAATTGACTGCTGAAATTTCGGCTGCGTGAAAAACGCGTGCATGCCATAGTAGTCGGTTTGGCTCCAGCGGTCCTGCGGGTGGTGGTGGCACTGGGCGCACTCAATCCGCACGCCCAAAAAGACCTGCGAGAACGTCGACGCCCGTTCGTGTGCATCGCCGGCAACCTTGTAGAACTGCGCCGCCGGCGCTTCGGTGATCGGTCCCGCAGCCGTGACCAGTTCGGCGGCGAAGCGGTCTATTGGTTTGTTGTCGCGAAAGCTGTCACGAATCCAGCGGTAATAGGCATAGGCCCCCTTGTGCCCTAGCGCTTGACGGTCGACGCGCAGCAGGTCGGCCCATTTCAGCGCTTGGTAGTCGGCATATTCGGGCCGCTGAAGCAATGCGTCGACCAGCCGCGCGCGGCGGTCGGGCTGCGAGTCGGTTAGAAATGCGCGGGCTTCGTCCGGCGTGGGCAGTGTGCCGATGATGTCCAAAAAGACCCGCCGCAAAAATGTGGCATCGTCAGCCGGCCCGGCGGGCACGATGTTCAGCTTCCGCAATTTGTCGTGGATCAGCGGATCGATGTAATTCGCCTCAGTGACCGCCGGATAGGAGTCGATTTTGTGCGCGCGGGGAATTAGCGAGCGAAAGACGTCGACCGCTCCCATGTACCTGGCGATGACGGCCACGTCACCGGGAGACTCTCCGGCGGTGACCACACCGAACTCGTCGACTTTGGCCAGTGCGTCGTTGTTCGATTGAAATTTGGCATGTGCGGTGACGTCGACCTCGTGACCGTCGGTGTAGGTCGCCACGACGCGCAGCTGCTGCTGTGCCTCCATGCTCAACTGCCGCTCGCTGGGGAACACTTCGATCTTCGCCACCTTCGGCGCGTCGGCATCGCCGAACGGCGTGCCGGCGTCGCTCCAGTCGCGCAGCGTGCGATAATCGCCCGAGCCTTTGCGGAGTCGGATGCCCCCGCCGTGCGGCATGCCTCCGCTGGCCTTGGTGAGCATCAAACTGGCATCGGGCCGGGACAGACTCACGCGGCGACCGAGATTCTCCTTCGTGAGTGCGGAGAAGTCCTCTTCCGGCTGAAATCCGAAGACGGATAGTTTGAAGCCGTTTTGCCCCTCCGCTTTTCCGTGACACCCCGATGTATTACAGCCGTAACGAGTCAACAGCGGGATGATGTCGTTCTCGAAGTGGAACCGTCTGTTGGCGTGGGAGCGGCGCACGACAACCGGGACGTGTACCGTTTGCTCGGCGACTGTTACGACGACCTCGGTCTCGCCGTCCGTCAGGCCTCGGACTACGCCGTCCGGCGCAACTGTGGCGACGGAGTCGTCAACGATTTCGAAATGCGCATCGCGGGAGAGGTCGATCGTCCGACCGTCCGTCAGCGCGCCGTCGACCAGCAGCAGCGTCCGCGTGTCCGGACCATCCAGCGATACGTGCGCGGGAACGACTGTGACGCCGGAGACGGCCGGCTGCGAGGTGATCCCCTCGGCCGCGGAGATTTCACCAGCGGCCGCACACCACGCGATGACGAACAGCGTTATCAGCATCCCTCGCACGACGATTGGTTTCCTTCCGCAGTCTGGATGTTGACCCCTCCGGCGAAGCGCGCTCGGTCTCCGCCGGTACCCGGATGGGCGCAAACATATCAACAACTACTATTATGTAGCGTAAGTGCTTAGCCAGCTTGCGCCAAGAGACATCGCGGCGGGCGTCTTATCATCCTGGCCGATAGACAGGCCATTTGGGCGCCATGCGGCCGGATTACGGCGGAAATCAGTCAGTGGGGGCGGACCACTGGCCGTTCCAGACGGTGCGGAGCTCCTGCAGAAACTGCTTCTACTCTTCAGGCGTCCGCGTATCGGGAAACGGCTCGGGAACAATCTCATCGTCCTTGGACCAGACCACGGCAAACCGACCCGCGTCGTTGACCTGCCCGATGCGAAACGGCTTGGCGGTGTGTCCCGTCGCGGGGTCGATACGAACCGGTCCTTCCGGCGCGGCGAGACTTTGCCCGCGCATGGCAGCTCGGATCTCATTCACGTCGTCGCTCCCGGCCTGTTTGACCGCCTGTGCCCACAAGAGTACGCCGAAGTATCCTGTCTCCATCGGATCGGAAACCACGCGCGTGGGATTGTACTTCTTCTGAAATCTCTCGACGAATTCTCGATTGACAGGCGTGTCCAGCGAGTGAAAGTAACTCCACGCAGCGTAGTCGCCGATCATCTCGCCGGTGTTCAAAGCTCGTAGTTCCGGTTCGGCGATGCTGAAGGAAATCGCGGGCACGTCCTTCGAGCTGACGCCCGCCATCCGCAAGGCATGGAACAGGGCGATATTGCTTTCGCCGTTGACGGTGTTCAGGATCACGTCAGCCTTGGATTCCACAATCTGCGCGACAATCGCGTTAAAATCGGTTCCTCCCAGCGGGACGTACGCTTCACCGACCGGTTCGAGTCCCATCTCCCGCAACTCATCCCGGATGATCGCCCCCGCTGCGCGGGGAAAGACGTAATCGGAACCGACGATAAAGAACCGCCGCCGTTTCTGAAACGCGAACGCCCATTGCACGGCCGGGATAATCTGTTGGTTGGGCGTGGCGCCGGTATAGATGATATTGGGCGATTCCTCTAAACCTTCAAATTGCACCGGGTAAATCAACAGATGGTCGTGTTCTTCGACAACTGTTTTGACTTGCTTGCGGCTGGAGGAGGTCCAACAGCCGAATATTGTGACGACCTCTTCTTCTTGAATCAGCCGTTCCGCTTCGCGAGCGAATACGGCATCGTTGGATTGCCCGTCGGCGATCATCGCCTGGACCGGACGACCTAACACGCCGCCGTTGTTGTTCAGTTCCTCGACGGCGAGCAACACGGCGTCAACAACCCCGCTTTCGCTGACCGACATCGTGCCGGAGAGCGAGTGCAATACGCCAATCTTGATCGGCGGCCCTTCGGGCAGCACCGGGGGGGCCGCGGCCGGTTGTTGGCTGCCGTCGTACTCGGCATGTTTACCTTGCATGAGGAAGTAGGGGATCGACAAGACAGCCACCGTCAGCAAACCGACGGCGCCGGCGATTAACAATTTGCGGCGCTCCGTGTCGACGGGAAACTTGTCTGATTCAGTCCGCACGGCGGAGCGACTGCCGCTGAGTTGGGAGACTCGCTGGGATGCCGCCAGGGAATCTTGACTGTCGGCCGATCCGCCGATTAGCAGTTGCAAGTCGGCCAGCATCTCGGCGGCGGTTTGGTAACGGTCCGCCGGGTCTTTGGCCATTGCCTGTTCGATGATGCCCCGGCACAGCGGCGGCAAGTCGTCGGCAAGCTGTCCCGGATCGGGTGTCGGCTCATGGCACTGGGCATACATGATTTGCATCACGTCGGTCGACTTGGCGAACGGCGGCGTGCCGGTGAGCAGGTCGTAATAGGTGGCCCCCAACGAATAGATGTCGGTCCGCGCGTCGACGTTGGCGCTGCGGCATTGTTCGGGACTCATGTAGTGCGGAGTTCCCAACACCTGGTTGGCTTGTGTCAGCGTGGGGGTGGTGCGGTCCTGAATCTTCGCTAGTCCGAAATCGGAAATCTTGGCCGTTCCGTCGGCGGCCAGCATGATGTTGTCCGGCTTGATGTCGCGGTGAATCAATCCCTTGGCGTGAGCGGCGACCAGTCCGCGGCAGGCATCGGCGATGATGCTCGTGGCGCGCTGCCAAGCGATCGGCTCCCCTTCATCCAATAGGTCTCCGGCGGTGCCCTGATCGACCAATTCCATCACCAGGTACCAGGCGCCCTCGAACTGGTCGACGTCGAACAGACCCACGACATTGGGGTGTTGCAGTTGTCCCACCGCGCGGGCCTCTTGTACAAACCGCTTCAGTGCCGTATCGTTGGCCGCCGCTTTGCCGGAGAGGAACTTGATGGCAACCTCGCGGCTGATGATCGTGTCATGCGCCGCATAGACAACCCCCATGCCGCCGCTGCCGATCAGCTTCGTGATGCGGTATTTGCCGATAAACGTGCCGACCCGCGATTGTGGATCAATGGACGCCATGTCGTTGGACGTCGCATTGATTTGCATGGAGCCGGCATCGTCGCCGGCGATGTCCGAAGCAATCGTCGACTTATAGACGTCACGGTTGACCCCCGGGTTGGTGTCCAGCTCGTCATCGCCCGGTGCATCTGCCGGCGGCGGCGCGTCGACGGGATCGCTATCTTGAGGCTTCTTAGATCCAGCAGTCTCCATCGTCGTCCGCCCTCTAGGGGTGTCGGCTCACGCCGGTTGTGATGATGGCGCAACCAGTGCGAATTGTTCAGTGTTCGAAATTGGCACTCCACTGGGACCCGATCATACGGAATACCGTTTTCCTTAAGATAGGTCAACTCGGCGGCAAATGGGAAGCGGAAACGCCGTCTCCTTTCAGTTTCTGGTCCAGTTCGGAGGGTTGCGCGTGCCTCGCTCGACGACCACTCTACAACTGGTTTCAAAACCCTCTGACGCGTCGCGCCCTCACTTGTATGGCAGTTTCGCAAACAGGCGCAACCCGGTTTTGAAACGGGTTCTAGGGATTCGAGGTAACCAACGGCGATTGCCGCTCGAAGACCTCCCGCACGGATGTTTCGATCGTCATACAGAGTCGGCTCAGATCGAGATCGTCGTCGTCCTGTCCGAACGGCTCCTCGATTGCGTGGGCGATGACGGTGATGCCGATCATGAAATATGCGGCAATTGTGACGATCACCACGGTAGCGTCGCCGAATTCCTGTGCCAAACCCCACGGCAGCGCTATCAAGTGCAATATGACCAACTGCCGCATGAAGTGCCGGTAAGAGTTGGAGATCAGTGTGTTGCGGATTTTTTCGCATGCCCCGCAAATCTCTAAAAGGCGGCTCGACTCCAGATCCAGGATCCGCAGCTCATCGCCTGTGATCACGTCCGCCTGAAACCACTTGCGATAATAGTCGTAGAGCATCGACACCAAGTAGCCCGGGACGTGTGTGGGGTTGTCCGTGGAGGATTCAAAACCCGGGACACCTTTGAGCACACAGCCGTCGCGAAGATGCTGCTTTAGTGCAATAGGAAAACCGATAATGATCGATTCGCAGTGGCGCATGTCGCTGGCGGGGATCTTCACCAGGTCCTTGAGTTTGACGGCATGATTGCGGCTCGTATTGACGAGTTGCCCCCAAAGCGTCCGAGCTTCCCACCAGCGTTCGTAGGCGCGGTTGGTCCAAAACACCAACAACAGCCCCAACATGACCGCGAAGACTTCATGAATCTGGGCCGGTTGGTCCCAGCGGTCTTTGAGCGGAGAATGTTCCTTCCACACTGCCAAGCCGCTGTATAAACCAACGAGCAGCGAATACAGCCAGACGCGGGTGAGCACGGGAAGCCGCGCAAGCAATCGAAACATGAACATCCTCGCTCTTTCGGTGGTCCCTCAGTCCGCGACAATCCACTTTATTCCGGCAGCCCTGCGAATTTGTGCCCACTCAGCATAGACAGTCCGGCCGGCTTTGCAACCACGCCGTGTGACATCGGCATTGAGCCGTGATTGTCAACCGATGCGGCGGCTGTCTGCTCCGCCAATTCGGAAGAAAAAATGGGCGTCGTGTTCCTTCGAGTGTCTTGATGTCGTCGGCCTGAATGATGAAGATGGGGCGCCGCATGGCGTTCGTCGACGCGACCTTACAGTGACGATTGGCTTGTGGCGGCAAAGGCCGACCCGATTCCCGGCCATCTTTGACGGCTCCCACACAGATCACATCACACAAGCGGAGACGGACATGCAACCAAGATTGACGCGCGAGTTGTCGGCAGAGTTCATCGGAACGTTCATTCTGATGGTCTTCGGCGTGGGGGTGAACGCCCAGGTCACGTTGGGAACCTCGAACTTCGGTGACTTCTATTCCATCAACATGGGGTGGGGGCTGGCCGTGATGATGGCCGTCTATGTGTCGGGCGGAGTCTCCGGGGCGCATCTCAATCCGGCCGTGACGTTGGCGCTGGCCTGCCACCGCGGTTTTGCCTGGAACAAAGTGCTGCCCTATATGGTGGCGCAGGTGGCCGGGGCCTTTGTCGCCTCCGTATTAGTGTGTACCACGTATTACGAGGCGCTGGACCATTTT
>CALFYU010000563.1 GCA_937952455.1 uncultured Planctomycetaceae bacterium | reverse complement strand
GGTCGGCGGCGGAAACCGTTGCGGCGCAGCCCAATATTTTGTTCATTCTGGCTGACGATCTGGGGTGGTCGGATTTGGGGTGTTATGGGCATCCGTGGCATGAGACGCCCCACATCGACCGGTTGGCGGCTGAGGGGATGCGGTTCACCAATGGTTATGCGCCGGCGCCGATTTGCTCGGCATCGCGGGCCAGTTTTATGACCGGAAAGACGCCGGCGCGGCTGCATTTTGAATTCGTCACCAAAGACGAGCCGGGGCGGCAACAACATCGCGGCGGGCAATTGCTGCGCTCGCCACCCTACACAATGAATCTGCCGTTGGCGGAACAGACCGTTGCCGAGCGACTGAACGGTGCCGGATACGACACGGCCTTTTTCGGCAAGTGGCACCTCAACAAGCATCACGGCGGCTATCTCGGCTGGAGTCCCACGCACGGTCCGCCACGACAGGGTTTTCAAACGGCAGTCGAAGATTTCGGCAGCCATCCCTATAGCTACCGCACGTCCGGCCCACCGTCGGCAATCACCGCAACGGGCGAATATCCACAGGACTCGATGACCGATCGCGCGGCGGCGTTCTTGCGCCAAAAACACGATAAACCCTTTTTCCTAATGGCGTCGCACTTTTACGTGCATACGCCGGTCAAGACCCCGTGCCAATGGCTGCTTAAAAAGTACGCCGACAAAATTCCGGCGGGCGTCCCCAATCGCAAAAAACGGATCGCCTATGCGGCGTTTTTGGAAACGCTGGACCACTATGTGGGGCAGTTGCTGGCCGCTTTGAATGAGTCGGGGCATCGCGATGATACGTGCGTCGTGTTCACGTCGGACAACGGCGGGCATCCGGAATTCGCCGCCAACGCGCCGCTGCGCGGCTCGAAATGGAATCTGTATGAGGGAGGCATTCGCGTTCCCTTCATCGTTCGACAGCCGGGACAGATTCCCGCCGGCACGACCAACGACACGCCGGTCGTGGGGTATGACCTGCTCCCCACATTCGCCTCCCTGGCTGGGAAACCGGTCGATACGGCCGCCGAAAACATCGACGGACGGGACATCTCCGCGACGTTTCGCGATCCGAACGCGGCGGGTGAGGAGCGCGCGCTATATTGGCACTTCCCTTACTACCATCCGGAATCGGGATACGAAAAGGCCCGTGCGGATATCAGCATCAACGATTTCGCCGTCAGCCAAACCCGTCCGCAGTCGGCCGTGCGGCGCGGCAGATATAAGTTGGTGCTGTTTCACGAAGACGACCGCGACGAACTGTATGACCTTGCGGAAGACATCGGCGAGCAGAATGACCTCAGCGGCAGCAAACCGGAAATCGCCCGCGAATTGCGGCAGTTGCTGACAAGCTACTTGGATCAAGCCGATGCACGGATGCCGACGCCGGTTGCCGACAACAAAACATCGCGAAAAGAAAAACCAGAGCCGCCGAATTTTTTGTTCGTCTATACCGATGACCAGGCCCCCTGGGGTTATGGCGCCGCGGGAAATCCGCAGGCGCACACACCCAATATCGATCGCCTCGCCAGTCAAGGGGCGCGGCTAACCAATGCATTTTGCACGACGCCGGTCTGTTCACCGGCCCGCGCGTCGGTGATGACCAGCCGATATGCGAGCGAGTATGGGATTCTCGATTTTATCCCCCATCCCGGTCACAAATTGTACGATGCGACCCGGCAGGTGGGACTCGACCCGGCAAGCGTGACGTTTGCCGAGGTTTTGCAACAAGAGGGCTACGCCACCGGGCTTGTGGGCAAATGGCATCTGGGGGATTGGACCCAATCGGGGGACCTGAAGTATCACCCCACGCAGCACGGTTTTGATTATTTCATGGGGCTGACCGGCGGCGGGACGTCGCCCGACAATCCGTCGCTGGAAGAAAACGGTACGGTCCGCCGCTTCGAGGGACTGACGACTGACATCCTCACCGATCGGGCGATTGCTTATATCAAGGAGCACGAGCAAGAACCGTTTCTGCTTTGCCTGAATTACCGCGCACCGCACGGACGCTGGTTGCCGGTGGCGGATGAGGATTGGGCGCCATACGACGACCTTGATCCAGCGCTGCCGCATCCCGATTATCCGGATCTCGATGTAAAATCAGTCAAGCGCAAGATGCGCGAATATTTGGCAAGTATCTCCGGTGTGGACCGCAACTTGGGACGCTTGCTCGACACGCTGGAGGAATCGGGCATCGCCGACAACACCGTCGTGATTTTCACGTCCGACCACGGTTACAACATGGGACACAACGGCATCCATCATAAGGGCAACGGCATCTGGGCGACGAAGACCAAGTCCAAGTCGACGGCGAACATCGACGGCAAGTACCGGCCGAACCTGTACGACAACTCGCTCAAAGTCCCCGCCATCGTCCGCTGGCCGGGCGTGATTGCCCCCGGCACGGTGATCGATGACGCGACCACCAGCCTGGATTGGTATCCGACGCTGGTGGAGATCGCCGGCGCGAAGTTGCCGAAGAACCACACCGTCCGCGGCCGCAGTCTTGTGCCGCTGCTCCACGGCGAGGCGGTCCCGGACTGGGACCAGAACGTCTACGCCGAATACAGCATGATCAACTACTGCCGCGCATTCATGCGAACCTACCGCACGCCCCAGTGGAAGCTGGTCCGCGATTTTCTCGACCCCTCTCGCGACGAGTTGTATCACCTGACCGACGATCCCGAGGAACGGGTGAACTTGATCGGCGAAGACCGGCCGGAGATTCGCGAAGTCATCGCCCGGCTGGACGGTGAAATCCGCCGCAAGATGCGGGAGATCGACGATCCGTTGTTGGAGAAGATCCAAGAGAAATCAACCAAGGTATCACCATGAAGTTGTGCGCGATTCGAGTCTTGGTTTTCACTGCTGCGATCGTCTCCGCCGGGAATACGTTCGCCGACGATAACACTGCCAGGCGGCCAAATTTCCTCGTGATTCTCGCGGATGACCTGGGGCGGGAACTGCTGGATTGTTACGGCGGGCAGACCGGTTATGACACGCCGCGCATCAATCAACTGGCGGCGGAAGGGCTGCGGTTTGATCACTGTTACGCCACGCCCCTGTGCACACCCAGCCGCGTAGAGATTCTCACCGGACAATACAGCTTTCACAATTATCTCCGCTGGGGCGAGCTGCAACCGGGCGAGGTGACTTTCGCCAACCATCTTATGCGGGCGGGGTACGCCACGGCGTTTGCCGGGAAATGGCATATGGGGGGCTGGGAATCGAACCCGCCGGAAATTGCCCGAGCGGGTTTCGGCGAGTATTGTTCCTATGATGCCGCACAAGTGCTGGCCGATTCCCAGCGCGGCTTGGGGAATCGTTATTGGGGCGGCGCGTTCATCGAAAACGGTCGCACA
>CALFYU010000562.1 GCA_937952455.1 uncultured Planctomycetaceae bacterium | reverse complement strand
GTTGTCCGGCGACGGTTTTTTTGTCGAGTTTCATCCGAGCAATCACGTCGTCGGGTAAGCCGACTCCAACAACCCCGGCCCTAATTTGCGGTGAATCTCAAACGCAACATCCATAACCACCGTCGCCAACTCATTCTCATTGAGCGCTCCCAAGAATCTGTCCCCCAATTTAAGTCAGTTTCTCCCCAAAATCCCGTTGCGACCGTCGGGCCGTTGCGTGAGCTTTTTTTGACTACGCAACCGTCGCCGCAATCGTTTCACTGCCCGCCGGAATTGATCCCACGTATCATAACAATTATTGTCGGGGAGATTTGAAAAACGTTTGGGCGATTACCCCCCGGCGGAGCCGGGGGCTGGAAAGGGAGGGCGGAATGGTTGATCCGCTGCGGCGTGTTTCTGATGTGGTCCGATTTCTCGACGCTTTTGCGCCGACGGCGTTGGCGGAGGATTGGGATAACGTCGGGCTGTTGGTCGGCAGCCGTGATGCGGCCGTCACGAAAATCATGACCTGTTTGACACTCACCGCTGACGTGGCGGCTGAAGCAGTTGAGCAGGCTGCGGAGATGATTGTCAGCCACCATCCGCTGATGTTTCGCCCGATCCAACAGATTACGGACGCTGACACGCAGGGCCAAACGCTGTTGAGTTTGATCGCGGCGGGGATCGCCGTGTTTAGCCCACACACCGGATATGACAGCGCGGCCGCCGGCATCAATCAACAACTGGCCGAAATGCTGAAGCTGCAGAACATCGCTCCGCTGCGCCCACGGGCTGAGGGCAAGGTGAAGATCGTCTGTTTCGTTCCCGAGAATGACTTGCCGACGGTACGGCAAGCGTTGTGGGACCATGGTGCGGGTGAAATCGGGGATTATTCGCGTTGTAGTTTCGGATCACCGGGGACCGGGACGTTTCACGGCAGCGAAGAAACATCGCCCGCCTTGGGACAAGCGGGGCAATTGGAGCACGTTGACGAAGTGCGTCTGGAAGTCCTCTGTCCGCCAGACAAATTGAAAAACGCGGTCGCAGCGATGATTACGGCACATCCCTATGAGGAACCGGCCTACGACGTGTATCCGCTGGCCGAACAACCGTCTGAACTTGGTGCGGGTCGTTACGGCGATTTCGCTGAACCGATCACGCTTGCGGAATTCAACGCCCGGACTAAAACTGGGCTCAATGTGCGGCACCTGCAATTTGTGGGGGACCCGGAGCGTTCCGTTCGGCGGGTGGCCATCGCCTGCGGAGCGGCGGCGGAGTTTCTCCGCGACGGTCGACGGCTGGGTTGCGACGTGCTGCTCACCGGCGAAGCCCGCTTTCACGATTGTCTGGAGGCGCGGCATTTGGACATGGCACTGGTTTTGCCGGGACACTACGCCAGCGAACGTCCCGCCATGGAACGTCTGGCCGAAATCCTATCGGGCGAGTTCCCCGACATCACAGTCTGGCCCAGCCGTAGCGAATCCGATCCCCTGCAATGGGACGTGTAAGCAACCCGAAATGCAGAGAACGTAGGGCAGGCCCCTCCCCCTGCCGTCGTCGACGGAAGAAATTGCGGCAATGTGAAATCGAAATCGGCGGCAGGCGGGAGCCTGCCCTACCGCTTTGATGGCCGCGTCATACAACAAGAGAAAGCAATCACTTGGCTCGACTTCCCCTAGATACGATCCTGTCACGGGCGGCGAATCTGCGATGTCCCCGCTGCGGCAACGGCCGGCTGTACCGCGGTTTTTTTCGCATGCACGACGAATGCGACGGTTGCGGTCTGAAATATGAGCGCGCGCCGGGCTATTTCCTGGGATCGATATATATCAACTACGGCGTGACCGCCTTGACGATGAGCTTTTCGTACATTTTTTTCCACATCGTATTGGGATATGAAAACCGCACGGTGCTGCCGCCGATCCTTGCGGTTTGCCTGCTGTTCCCGGCGATCTTTGTTCGCTATGCGCGTTCGTTTTGGTTGGCGCTCGATTGCTATTTCGACCCCGAGAGCTTCGGGCTCAACGCCGCCAACCACGACCAACCGCCGGCGCCGGAGTGAGCGAGTTTCTTGGCGAGGAATGGAATCTTGTTCATCGCGGCTCGGCGGGAGCATCGCCGTCCCTTCTCTGGCCACATACTTAGGCGTGAGGCGTGAGGCGACAGGTTTGAGGGAATAGGCCGTAAGCTTTAGAACGTAGACCTTAGGGTTGGCAATTGAGCGCATTCCGGAAATCCGCACCATTATAGCCACTGGCCACTACCACGCATTACTCGTCGACCTCTTCCACGGCGGCGGCTTCGATGCGGGGTTGCCCGAGGCTTTGCAGATACCGGTACAGGTCCGCTAGATCTTGCGGCTCCGCATCCTTAAGCAGACCGGCGGGCATCAGCGATGTGTTCACCAGCCGCTGCGAGGCGATTTCGTCCGCTTCGAGGCGGAGCGTCTGATTCGTGCCGGTCCGCAGCGTGACGCCGTCGACCGAGTGGTACACGATCCGACCGGTGTAGAGCTTGCCGGAGTTCGTTTCCACAAGCGTCGTCTGGTACCGGGAGGAGACGTCGCGATCGGGTTGCGCGATGGCGATGAATAAGTCGTCGCGGGAAAAGCGTTGTGCCACACCGGCCAAATCGGGACCGACCGCGCGGGCGCCGCTGTGGCATTGGCTGCACGAACGGGCCTTGAAGATCTCCGCACCCCGCGCAGCGTCTCCCGCGTCCCAATCGACGGCGGCCAACCGCTCGCGAAGTTTTTCGGCATCTTGTTCGTTGCCGCCGGTCAATTCGCCGGCGCGGTCGGGGAATTTTGCGACGGCCCAATCGGTCCACTTTTTGATCACGTCTGGTTGCGGCGTGTAGCCGCTCTCGCCGAAGACGAAGGCGAAGTCCTGTTCGCCAGCGCGGCGCAGCAGACGAACCGCTTGTTCCCGCAAACGATAATCCTGTTTCCCCCCCTGCAACCGCCGCAGCACGCGTACCAGCGGGACGATTTCATCGGCTGTGGCATCGGCGGGCAGCTGCTCCAACGCGGACATTGAGGAACTGACCACTTCCAGCTGAGGCGACTCCAACCCGGCCAGGAACTTGGATCGGTCTTCCGGCAGCGGTTCGCGGGCGAGCGTCATCGTCACCGCGTCCTGCAGCGGAAATTGCTCGTACAACTCGCGCAAATAGGACCGCGTCTCATCGTTCATCACGTTGGCAATCGCGAAGACCACCTCGTTGTTCCAGGCATAGTTCTCGTCCGCCTTGACCACTTCCAGCAGCCGCTCGACGGCGCGGGGAATCTCTTCGCGGCTCAGTCCGTTCATGAAAACCATATGGCCTGGATCGCCGAATTCGGGCTGTTCGATCAACTCGGCCGGTAATTGGGTGTCGAGTTCGACGAGTTGCAGATACATCTCGCGGATATGGTCGGTCCAGTTGCTGTCTTCGTTCATTTGGCGGGCGGTCATTTTCGGTTCGATGTTCACCAGCGCCCGTGCGATGGCCTTGCGTTGTGCGGAGTTTCTGGCAACCGGAATGCGGCCGGCGATCAACAGCTGGTGCACGTCGTCGGTGGGGCTGGTCTCGTCAGTGATCTGATCGAGCACTTTGTTAAGCACATCGGGATTGTAGGACGTCAACATGGCGATCAAACGGCCCAATTCGTGGTCGAGCGTTTTGTCACCGGTGGGATAGACCTCGGCCAACACTGTGCGGGCGGCGTCCAATTTGCGCTCAAACGGCTCGATGTCGAGCGCAGCCGTATAGCCGGACATGACCCCCGGGACACCGGGCCGCTGCGAGAGGCCTCCCAATCCGAGTTGCATCAACCGCGCGGCGCGGACTTTCAATTCTGCGGGATGGTCGCTTTTCAATACCATCTGCGCCGCTTGGACCGCATATAGGCTCACCTTTGCCTCGGCCGGGTCACGGCGCATTAGATAGCCGGCCGTGTTGGCAATGATGGCCGACCAGCCGAGTTGCGGGATCGAATCGCCCAGCGCGCGAAAAGTCTTGTCGTCCAATTCACCAACCGCCCGCATGGCGGCATGCCGCACAAATCGGTCACGGTCGGCCAGCGACAAGGACATCGCCGGCAACAGTGAGTGGACGTGAGCTGAGCCGGCTCCGCTGGCGAAGGACTCGATCGCCCGCCGCCGCACCAGCGGATCAGGATCGATCAGATAGGTTTGAAAAATGTCCGCTCGAAAATCCGCGAACGGTCGGCGTCCCAAGGCCCAAGCCACCGCCGCCCGCACGGCGGGCGACGCAGTTGTTGAGACTTCTGTGGCCATGTCCTCTGAGATGCCGGTATAGACTTCGGTCAGGATTTGTACTGCCCGAATCCGCTGCGGATCGCTGAGCTGCGTGTCGAGCACCGCTTTCTCGAAGGGTCCGACGCCCAGTTTTTCCGCCAGCGGCAGCCACTTTTTACGCGACCAACTACTCAACGGCTGTGGAGCATCGAGACAGGCGAGTAGATCGGCCTTAGACGCATCGTCAGGATCGGGCTGGGAGTCCGTTACTGATTCCTTGTCGTCCGTTTTTTGTTCCTCTGCCGTTTCAGTTTCCTCAGGGGCATCACCACCGGTGTATTGAATGCGATAGACCCCACCGCGTGTCCCACGGCCGCCCACGCTGACGTACAGGCAACCATCCGGTCCGACTTCGATGTCGGTTGGTGCAAAACCGATCTCGCCTGCTCCGGAAATGAACTGCTCCGGTTCGCTGCTGAAGGTCGCCCCGTCTGTTTTCAGCGGCAGGGCGATCACGCGGCCGAATGTCCAATCTTCGATGAACAATGCCCCGCGATATTTTTCCGGAAACTGCGTGTGCCGGTAACAGACAACCCCCGTCGGTGAACCGCGCCCGAAATCCCCGACAACCGGCGGCATGTCCAAAAAGTAATTCGGCCGTTTCCAGTGATCACTGACCCACCCGGCATCGCCGCCCGGCACGACGTGAAACACCCGCGTGGGTTGATACCAAGGGAAGGAAATGTCCCGTTCGCCGTCGCTGTCAAACGTGAACAGGTCGCCGCCGATATCGAAATCGAAGTCATAGGCATTGCGAAACCCTTCAGCCAATACTTCCCCGCCGGAGAGGTCCGGCTTGAGCCGCAGCACGACGCCGGCCCGCGGATGCTTTACCGGCGAACGTGGCAATGTGACATATTTCGCGTTCACCCCGCTGCGATTTCCGGCGATCAGATACCACCAGCCGTCCGGTCCCTTGCGGATAGCGTGCGGGCCGTGTTCGCCGCCGATTTCGGTTTTCAAAAATCGTTCGGGGGGACCGTCGGCGTCGCCGTCGGCGTCGCGGTCGCGATACCGCAATAGCCCCTCCGCATCGACACACAGCAGATCGTCGCCGTGAAAATACATTCCCTGCGCGCCGGTCTCCGGCCCGTCAGCAAAAACTTCCACTTTGTCGGCCCGTCCGTCCCCGTCGCTGTCGATCAGCCGTTTGACGTACTCACGCCCGGAAACCACCAACCGGCCTTGGGAATCAAACGTCAAACAATAGACGTCGTGGGCCAGGTCGTCATCGGCAAACAGCGTCGCCGTGAATCCCTGCGGAACATTCAACGGCACCGTTTCGTCGGCCAAGAGGTTCGACGAAGGAATGAGAGCCACGGCCGTCACGAAGCAAACGCTATAGGTGAAAAATCTCAGCATGGATCGGCGATCTAGGTTGCGAGGAAAATTACAGGCGCGCTGCCGTAAGGGGCTGCGGCGGGCAGGTAGTTTTGAGATGCCCGGACGGCCTCTCACGGGGTGAGGCTGCATCTTACTCGCAGACGGGGATTTCGGGCAATGCGGGGATTTGCTGACGAGTAGGCGGTAGGCAGAGGGCAGTAGGCAGATGCGAGTGGTCAGTGGCCAGTGGCCAGAGAAGGGTGCGCGGCTCCGGACGGGGGTTGTGTGCTAGCCCTATGGTTGAAAAAGTGACCAAACTCGTCCGGCTCTCTCAAAACCGTGACCGTGTTGCTTTTCATGCCCGCTCGGATTTGCTAAGCATGGAGCATCTTATGGGATTCGTTCAGCCGGGGACGGCCGCTGGTACAGACCGGGCCGCCGCTGACGCCTCAATTCGCCGCTAGGAGTGATCGCTTCGTGTACGGGACGCCACCGCACAAACTTGAATGGACGAACACCTCGATCGTGTCGCGCCGCCGGCGCGGGGATTGGACTTGGCGGTGGATCGCTCTGCTGCTCTTCGCCGCTTTGGCCGTTTCCGGTGGACAGCTCAATCAAACTTGGGCACAGGACGCCGATGCGGATCATCCGCCGACTGCCGTGGAAGGGACCGCGGCGGAGGGGCACGAAGAAGAAGAAGGCGGCGGGCACGCCGATCCGGTGGCACCGCTATTGGCCGGGATATGCATTATCCTGTTTTTGGCCAAGGTGGGCGGCGATTTGGCCGAGCGGGTCAAGATGCCGGCTGTGCTGGGCGAACTGCTGGTCGGCGTGTTGTTGGGAAATTTCCTGCTGCTGACCGGCTATGACTGGCTCGAGTTTCTCAAGCCGCCCAATTCCGAACTTGGAATGGGAGAATTGGTCTTCGGCGCGGACGAAAAGGTCCGTGAGTTCTTCTTTCATCTGATGGAACCGGGGGCAACGCTCGACATGCTGGCCCGCGTCGGCGTCATTTTGCTGCTCTTTGAAGTCGGCCTGGAAACCAGCGTACGGCAAATGTTGTCAGTCGGCATGTCGTCGCTGCTCGTGGCGATATTGGGTGTCATCGCACCGTTCATTCTGGGTTACGGCGTGGCGCGTTTTATCATCCCGGAGCATAGCGGCAACGTGCATATGTTCATCGGCGCCACACTGTGCGCAACGAGCGTCGGTATCACAGCCCGCGTGCTGAAGGACCTGGGCAAACACCAAGACCAGGAAGGGCAGATCATTCTGGGTGCGGCGGTGATCGACGACGTCCTGGGATTGGTGATTCTGGCGATTGTGATGGGCATCATCCAGCACGGCAGCGTCGATCCGGTCGCGCTCTCCACGACCATCGGCTTGACGGCCGCGTTCTTGTTGGGTGCCCTGATCTTGGGAACGGTGTTGATCACCCGTCCGCTGTTCAAGCTCGCCAGCGTTCTCCGCGGGCATGGTTTGTTGGTCGCAACGGCGCTGGTGATCTGTTTCGGGTTCTCGTGGCTGGCGAACCAAGTCGGACTGGCCCCCATCGTAGGCGCCTTTGCCGCCGGATTGATTCTGGAACGCGCTCACTACCAGGAACTGGGCCGAAAAGAACACTACGAACTGGAAGAAGCGCTGGAACCGCTGACGGCTTTGCTCGTGCCGATTTTCTTCGTTCAAATGGGCATCCAGGTCGACCTGCAAAGCTTCGCCAACACCGAAGTGCTCACGTTAGCGGCTGGGATTACCATCGTGGCCATCATCGGCAAACAGGTCTGTGCCTTCGGCGTCCTGGACAAGAGCCTCAACCGTCCGGCGGTCGGCTTAGGAATGATCCCCCGCGGCGAAGTCGGCTTGATCTTCGCCGCCATCGGCCGGGGATTGAAGAATCCCGAATCCGGCGCGGCAATCATCGACGACGGCACCTATTCGGCCGTGGTGGTAATGGTGATGGTCACCACAATGATCACGCCGCCTGCGCTAAAGTGGCAGTTGACCCGCAAACGGAGCACGCCTCCGCCGCTGGCGGAGGCTTGAGGCGTGAGGGAACAGGCTTGAGGGGGAGGCTGTAGGCTGTAGACTTTAGGCTATAGGGTCGGCGCACAGATACCGTCCGACCCGCCAACATGCTGGCCACTGGCCACCGACCACTCGCCACTCGCATCTGCCTACTGCCCTCTGCCTACCAACAATGTCCGACCGCGAAGCACAATTGGCGGAATTGCTTGACGATCTGCTCGCGCGCACCCGTGCGGGGGAATCGGTCGACTTTGAGGCATTCACCGCGCAACATGCGGATTTCGCCGACGAACTGCGCGAGTTGTGGACCACCGCACAGATCGCCGATTGTCTCGGCTCAGCGGCGGCGGAACTTCTCTCGGCCGATTTGTCATTGACGGTCGACAGCCCGGAGCGACTAGGTAACCCGTCAGCCATCCCCTCACAAGTCGGCAAAACGATCGGCGACTATGAACTGTTGGCGGAACTCGGCCGCGGCGGGATGGGGGTTGTTTATAAGGCCCGGCAGAACTCATTGGGACGCACCGTCGCCTTGAAAATGATTCTCCGCGGCGACATGGCGTCCGAAATTGATCTCGCGCGGTTTCACGGCGAAGCGGAAGCGGCCGCGCGGCTTGACCACCCCCACATCGTGCCGCTGTTAGAGGTGGGTGACTACGAGGGCCGGCCGTACTTCAGCATGAAGTACATCCCCGGCATCACCCTCTCGCAACGGCTGGCCGAGGGGCCGCTGCCGGCGCGGGAGGCGGCGGAATTGTTGTTGCCGGTCTGCCGCGCGATTGCCGCCGCTCATGCGGGGGGCGTTTTGCATCGCGACTTGAAACCGGCGAATATTCTCATCGACGATGCCGGGCGGCCCCACGTCACCGACTTCGGTCTGGCCAAACGCATCAATACCGCCGACGAACCGACGGCGGCGCACAGCCTCACGCACAGCGGCGCCATCGTCGGCAGCCCCAGTTACATGGCCCCCGAACAGGCCGCCGGAAATCGCGGCGACATCGGACCGGCCGGTGACGTCTACAGTCTGGGGGCGGTGCTATATCACATGCTGACCGGCCGCCCGCCGTTTCAGGCGGCGACGCCGGTCGACACCCTGCTGCAGGTGCTCGAGCAAGACCCGCTGCCCCCCCGCGTGCTCACACCGGGCGTGGATCCCGATTTGGAATTGATCGCGCTCAAATGCCTGCAAAAGCCGATCGACCTGCGTTACGCCAGCGCCGCGCAATTGGCCGATTATCTGGAAGCTTACCTCAAACACGAACCGATCTCCGCCCGGTCGTCGCACATCACGCAAATCGTGGGCCGGTTGTTTCGCGAGACGCACCACGCGTCGGTGCTGGAGAACTGGGGTGTGCTCTGGATGTGGCACAGTCTGGTGCTGCTGGTGCTTTGTTTGGCCACCAATGGGATGCAGTTGAGCGGCGTGGAATCGCGGCTGCCGTATCTGGCGGCGTGGGTGTTGGGTTTGGGGACTTGGGCGGGCGTCTTCTGGAATCTCCGCCGCCGCGCCGGCCCGATCACGTTCGTCGAACGCCAGGTCGCCCACGTCTGGGGATCGAGCATGGTCGCCAGCACACTTTTGTATCTGGTGGAATACCTCATGGGCCTGCCGGTGCTGGAACTCTCGCCCGTGTTGGGCCTGATCACCGGCATGGTCTTCGCCGTCAAAGCGGGAATTCTATCCGGCCGCTTCTACGTGCAATCGGCCGCGCTGTTCGCGACGGCGGCGGTGATGGCGTGGTTCCCGACGTACAGCATTTCGATTTTCGGTGTGGTGTCGGCGGCGTGTTTCTTTTTCCCGGGGTGGGAGTATTACCGTCGGCAGCGCGCGGGGTGATGCGCCGGTAGGTCATGCCGTGCATGACGAACCGAGCAGTTGCATAGGTCAGGCTCCCGCCTGAAGAGCGCGCGTTCGACGTGCGCGGGCACATGCGTCAGGCGGGAGCCTGACCTATGATACTGCCTCTAACGACACGGCAAAATCCAACAGATCCGATCGCGCACCCGACGAATAAATACTGGCATGTGTGCCATCCTGCTCAAAGACAAGAATGCGTGTGCCAGATGGTGTCCCAGGGTCGGACAGTTTGAACAATCGTCCGTCCAACCGGATCTTTTCCCACTCCAGATCCCGATGCTCTTCGTCGTCCTCACCTGCTTCAAGTCTCATCCAAAGCGTTTTGTCGTCAGTCAAGTTGGACGGAAAGAAATGCAAGGTTAAATGTTCGGGATCCTTTCCTCGGGCGAAGTGATAATGAACGACTTGTAAGTTCCAGCGAGCATCGACTGACTTCGCCGGACAAAGGACGGTAAATGGCACGCGGTCTACGGCAGCTTCCAGCGTAACCTGTTCGAATATTTGTTGGGCAGTCTTGACCGTGCCTCCTGCCATTGGCTCGCAGGTGAATACCGACGCCTCGATCGGTTTGTCGTATTCAATCTCAGCGACCTCATACTTCTCGATCGTTTTGCCGTTGAGGAACGCATGGATCGATAATAGTGCTGGACGGGTCAAGTCGGCGGAAAACTTGAACTCGTCGGCGCTTTTGCTCAGCCAGTGCGGCCAGAGCATGTCACCGGGGACCGGTACGCCGCGAATCCTAATGCATTCGCGTCCCGCCACTTCAGTTTTGCCAATTTCTTCCAGGTACAAGTCGCGGAAAAATTCCCGAATCAGTCCCGGACCGAAGTGACGGCGATACTCCGTCGGCAGATTCTCATCTAATCTCTCCCGTCGCTCTTCCACCGGCTGCACTTCGACATCACCGTTACAAGTCCGCCGACGTTGTTGTTCGCCGTCAAAAATGTCGGTGCGGGTCGTGTCCGTGCCCTCAACCTTCCTCGTAACGTCGACCCGGACGGAATCAGGCATCGTCGCCCAGATTTCGATTAATTCGCGCCGCACGTTTTTACGTTTATTTGTTTTTATCTCTTTTCCAATTCCACCACGGCGCGGCGAATTTCCCGGAGATTTACGCCAATGATGTTCCACAACCGCATGCACCGAATGAAAGGGCTTCACACCAGCGTAGAATTTCTCCAAAAAATCACCGAGTCGGCCCATTGCGATTTTTCCTTGCGAGCGTGAAAGTTCCGGCTGTGGCTGGATGTTCTCGCTGATTCGACCCCACTTTACACGACGAGTCAAGCACACTTCCCACCGAAGCAGAGCTTCGCGAATCGGCGTTCCCAAGCGGAGCTTGGGAACGGGGGAAAATTGCCCGCGGACTGAATCCGGCCGCCCGTCACACCCCCATTTCACTCTCGGAATCCCCGCGCCAATCTGATAACCTTAACACCAGAGATTGCGGCGACCCGTTTGGTTGCCCTCAGTGAACCCGAAGGATATCTGCCGGTCATGGCTGATTCACCTGCCGACGAGATTAGTGCGATACGGGCCCGGATCCGTGGGGCCGGGTTGCGGAGTACTTCTGCGCGGATTGCCGTCTTGCAGTACCTGCAGGCCGCCCGTGGGCCGTTGACGCATGCGGAGATTGCTGATGAATTGGTTCCGCTGGGTTTCGACAAGGCGACCGTTTATCGCAATCTGATCGACCTGACGGACGCGGGCATCGTGTCGCGGTCGGAATTGGGGGACCACGTCTGGCGGTTTGAAGTCCGCGGCGAGGGAGAGGGCAGCGACGGCGAACATCCGCATTTCGTCTGCGTCTCCTGCGGTTCGGTCACTTGCCTGGGCGAGGTGAAAATCACTCCCGCCAAGAAAAAGGAGTGGGCCGACATTGCGGATATCAGCGAAGTCCTGCTCAAAGGGCACTGCGTGAACTGCAGCTAGCGCTGGGAGGCTGTAGGCTTTCGTCCTTAGGCTTTAGGGTTGGTGGGGATCGCGGTACGTGCAGCGTCGGCGCCTTGCATCGTGCGGACGTATGAACTACGATCTTTTTCAAATGGCACAGCTGTGCGATTAGGTCCGTTCGTCCGGCGCTATTGAGATTTGGACAGATGACGCCCCTGCTGAAACCGCATCCCGGCTTGTCGGGAGTGACCCGTTTGCACCGTCTCGCTCACCGTAGCGAGAATGTCTCCTGGCTGGAATGGTTGACTTTGATCGGCGTGGGGATCGTCACCGCGGCGCTGTCGGCTTTGGTGGACGTCCACGTGCGAATCCCCGGGCATGCGATTTTGAAAGTCGTGTTTCCCGTAGCGGCGGGATTGGCGATGGTTCCCCGCCGCGGCGCGGGGTCGACGATTGGCGGATCCGCACTCATCACGGCGCTGGGCATGCGGATGGCGGGGTTTGGCGGCGAGGGGCTGGGATTCGGGGCATTGACCAGCCTGACGGTGATCGGTCCCGCACTGGATTGGACGCTGCGGCACGCCCGTTCCGGGCGCGCGGTCTATATCGGTTTTGTCCTGGCCGGGTTGTTTACGAATCTCGTGGCGCTGGTCGTCCGCGGCACGTTGAAAGGTCTCGGCTGGGAACATGCCGGGGGCCGTCCGTTGGCAAGTTGGTTGGCGCAAGCGTCGATCACCTACGTGCTGTGCGGAATCGTCGCCGGATTGGTCAGTGCAGCGGTCTGGTTTGCGGCGCGTCCGGCGGAGGAGACGGAAAAACAGGAGCCGTTGTCGTGATCATTGTCGGCATCGATGACACCGACGTCGTCGGCTCACGAGGGACAAATCAACTGGCGCGGCAGATTGTCCGCGACCTGGCCCCGGACTCACGGTGAGCGCGCATCGACCGGCATCAACTCCTGGATGATCCCCGGGTCCCCTACACGTCAAAGAACGGATCCGCGTCGATCGCTTTGCTCTGTCGGCAGCATTCGCTGCGCTCGCCGGATGTCGTCGGCGGGGCACCATCACCGGCGGACTTGGTGCTGGATTGTTGCCGCCGCGTAATGCGCGAGTGGTACATCGAAGGGAGCGACCCCGGGCTGTGTTTGCTGGCTGGAGAGTGCCCCGCTGCAGTGATTGCGTGGGGACTCCGCTGCCAAAATGAATTGGTGTCGCGCGAAGAGGCGCTGGTGATTGCAGCGGAAACGGGCGTACACCTGGAAGGGCTGGGGGGCACCCATGACGGCGTGATCGGTGCGCTGGCGGCCGTCGGTTTGGCCTCGACGGCAGACGATGGCCGCGTCGTGCAGTTGGGGGAATGGCCCGATGACCTGTCCGGAATGCAGCAAGTCGAGGTGCTCACCGCCCGCGATGTATGGGTGCGGGATATCCAAAGTCACCGCTACATCGCCCACGGCCAAGTCGACGTCGGCAAACACCTGCGTCCTAACGTGCGACAGGGCGCGACCGTGCTCTTTGTGGAAGACGATGCCGAACGGCTGCCCGATACCTATCACGCAGTGAGACTACCATAAGGGTGAAAGAGAATGAACATTCGTGCTCGAAGTTTGAGGCGTTCGGCAGTTCATGGGGGCTTTACGCTGATTGAACTGTTGGTGGTGATCGCCATCATTGCGATCTTGATCGCGCTATTGCTGCCGGCGGTTCAACAGGCCCGCGAAGCGGCGCGGCGGGCGAGTTGCAAGAACAACATGCGGCAAATCGCACTGGCGCTGCACAACTATCAATCGACCCATTTGGTGTTTCCGATGGGCGTGCTGGGAACCAGCGGCAGCACGTCGGACGGCCACCTATTGACGACATGGCAGACGATGATTTTGCCATACATCGAACAGACGACCCTCAATGACCAATACGACTTCAACGTTCGCTTCGACCACGCCAACAATGCCGAGGTCGTCAATCAGACGGTCTCCACCTATCTCTGTCCGTCGCAGCCGAAAGACCAACTCGTGGATGAATTGTACGGCCCCAGCCACTATGCGGCGGCGGCCGGGACCAGCCCCGGTGAGGATGACGGTATCCTGTATCCGCTTTCGTCGACCCGTTTTCGCGACGTGACCGACGGCACGTCCAACACGCTGGCTGCCGGTGAAATCGGCTTTGAGTTCGGCGGCTGGGCGCGTGGTGCCATCAACGCAGGCGGCGGAAGCAGCGGCGGCGGTGGTGGCGGAGGGGGTGGTAGCGGCGGTGGAAGCGGCGGCGGCGGGGGGCAAGGCTTCGCCCGCGGCGTCTTACGCTGGTGGAAGGCCGCGCCGAATTGTGCGCTGCCAGGAATGAACCCACCCGAAACGACCTGCTCGGACAGCTCGGAGCGGCGGTTTCAATTTGCCAGCACCCACGAGGGAGGCTGCCACTTTTCACTGGCCGACGGCAGCGGCCGGTTCATCAGCGAACATATCGACGTCGAGCTGTTTCGTTCGCTGTTCACGCTCCAAGGAGGCGAGGTTCTCGGGGAGTATTAGCCCGCTGCGCGGGTAGGCTTGAGGCGAGAGGGGACAGGCTTGAGGACAGAGGGGACCACGACGTGAGGGTGGCCCGACCGCATCGCGGTTGGGTGCCGAAGGCACAAGAAGCCGCGCCATGTGCGGTCACGTTGACGACGGACGCACATGGCGCAGCTTCTTGTCGCTTCGCGACCCAGCCAATTCTGGCTGGGCCACCCACATCCTGATTGGTTCTGGCTCCGCCAACCCTCAAGCCTACGGCCTATTCCCTCAAGCCTGTCCCCTCACGCCTCAAGCCGACTTCAAAACAACCGGTTCAGCCCGTTCAGCGCCGCCACGCGATAGGCTTCGGCCATGGTCGGATAATTGAAGGTCGAGTTGACGAAATAACGGAGCGAGTTCTGTTCGCCCGGCTGCGACATGATTGCCTGACCAATGTGGATGATTTCCGACGCGTTAGCACCGAAGCAGTGGATGCCGAGCAGTTGCAAAGTTTCACGATGAAACAGCAACTTGAGCATGCCGACGGTCTGCCCGGTGATCTGTGCGCGGGCGAGGCTTTTGAAGGTCGATTGTCCGACTTCGTAAGGGATGCCTTGTTCGGTGAGTTCCCGTTCGGTCTTGCCCAGCGAACTGATTTCTGGGCTGGTATAAATGCCGGTGGGAATGTCTTCGATCAAGGCCCGTTCGCAGTCTCCGTGGATCAAGTGGAAGGCGGCGTAGCGGCCCTGGACGTAGGCGGCGCTCGCCAGAGACGGCCGGCCGATCACATCGCCGACGGCGTAGATATTTTCGGTGGACGTGCGGAAATGATCGTCGACGTGCAACAGCCCGCGCGAGTCTGGATCGATGCCGACCGTTTCCAGCCCCATGTCGTTGGTGTTGCCGCTGCGCCCGGCGGCCCAGAGGAGCAGGTCGGTCTTGATCTGCTTTCCGGACTTGAGATGCAGGATCACGCCGTCATCCAACGGTTCAACTCGCTCGTAGGACTCCCGGTGGCGGATGACGACCCCGCGGTCCCGGAGGTGGTAACTGAGCGCGTCGATGATCTCATCGTCGAGGAATTCCAGCAATTTGTCGCGGGTATTGATCAGGTTGACTTTGACGTCGATGTTGCGAAACATCGAAGCGTACTCACAACCGATGACCCCCGCACCGAACACGCTGATCGACCGGGGGGTGTCCTGGAGATCGAGAATCGTGTCACTGTCGTGGACTCGCGGGTGATCAAAGTTGATATCGCCCGGCCGATAAGGGCGCGAGCCGGTGGCAATGACAAACGCGTTGGCCTGGAGCGTACGTTTGCCGCCCAGTTCGTCGTAGACGTCGATCGTGTTGGGTCCGCGGAACTTCGCGTGACCGTGAAATACAGGAACACCGTTGCGATCGTAAAAACTTTGCCGCATATCGACCTGCCGCTCGATGACCGAACGGGCGGAGCGGCGGAGGTTGGAAAAGGATCGCGCCGCGGCAAAGGTTTCCGAATCGATGAGACGGCTTTTGAGCAGACTGGACGTCTGAAAGATGGCGAACCTGAGGGCTTTGCTGGGGATGGTGCCTTTGTGCGTGCAGTTGCCGCCGATCATCTCCATGCGTTCCACGACGGCGACCGAGCGGCCCAGCTTGGCCGCCTGCATCACCGCCCCTTCGCCGCCCGGACCAGCCCCGATCACCACGACATCGAAAGTATGATTACTCAATAGACTCGCCGCCCGTTAAGTTCGCTGTTGGTTTTTCCGAAGTGCACGAAGATGCACCATACACTGCTGGACCAGCCAGCAACGGCTGCCGCGTGATTGACGTTCCCTGGGGACGCAAATCCAATGCCGCGCCGGGGGGCGAAAAATTGTGGTGCGCAACAAACCCGCGATCGTGTCACGAGCGTCCTTGTCCGACGCAGGTATAAGTCAACTCGCCGTTTGATGCAATTCACACCCAGATTGTCCTCCCTCCACCGCCGGCTGTGCATTGTTTGCGGGCAGCGATTGCCAGCTATTGCGGCGTCAACGGATCAGCGACTGTTTATTTGCACGATGTTTCACCGCGCGGCAAATCGATCAGCCTGCCTTGGTCAGTTGTTCAACGATCGATGAATGCCAAGGGGGCGGACGCGGCGATTTTGCTCTAATTCGGCCAAATCGTTGAAGTTCGCACAACTCACTTAAGGAGCCGGGGAATATCCGGTCGCACAGGTCGCGGGCATGAATTGAGAAATCGTACCGACTGCCAGCGGTTTGGCACGTACTCTGCTATTAAAAGCGCTCCATATGCGGTTGTTGATAGCAATAACGGCATGTTGGCGACATGCTCTGGGGTCCGAGGTTTATGGATTTGACCGCGGGCCACATTTGTGCCACGGCCGTTTCGGTCTAACGGATCAGACAGGCCCCCCGTACGGCAACTCGGGGCGGAGCCGAGGGTTTGGACCGGCAAGGGAGTTCATCGCTGCTGAGGAGTAGCAGCTTGTTCGTGTAGGGAGACAGACACTCGTGGGAGAGGTTGGAGTCGGCGATCGAATCGCCGCGAGAAAGGTACGGACATAGTGAGTACGGTCACAGAAAATCAAACTAGATCAAACGGCACGTACGCCACGGCCAGCAATGGCTCCAAAACGTCGGTGGGAGGCGCGCGGGCACGGAGCAAAAAGCGGTCAGCGAATTCATCCGGCTGACCGTCGAGAGTCTCCCGGTCGCGGCCGTGATCATCGATTCGTCGGGGAAAATTGCGCTGGTCAATTCGCAGACGGAGCAACTGTTCGGCTACGAACGCAGCGAATTATTAGGACAAGCGGTCGACATACTGATTCCCACACGATTTCGAGAGCAGCGCCTCGATGAACGCACGGCGTTCGTGGCCGGTGCCACCGCCGACCCGCTGGGTGCGGGCCGCGACCTACATGGACTGCGAAAAGACGGCAGTGAGTTCCCCGTAGAAATCGCGCTCAGCTCCGTCGAAATGCCGCAAGGGGCGCATGTGCTGGCCGCGATCGCAGATATTACGCAGCGCAAACATGCCGAAACCCAACTCAAAGAATTGAACGAATCGCTGGAATCGCAGGTCTCCGAGCGGACCGGAATGTTGAAATTGCTGCAGGACATCACGCGCAGCGCGAATGAAGCCCGCACGATCGAGGAGGCGTTGCGGGCCGCCCTGCAGCGGATCGCTCAATACAACGGCTGGCAAGTGGGCCACGTCTGGCGGCTGGCTGACGACAATAGCGGCGACATGGTAGACGCGGGCATCTGGGACATCTCCGAGAAAGCTGAACGCGCTATTGGCCGGCTGGACGAATTTCAACAGATTTGTCGGCGGATTCGCTTTCAGCCCGGCCAAATGCTCATCGGCGCGGTTGCCCAATCGGGTCAGGTGCATTGGATTGATGACATCGCCAATTTGTCGGATTGGCGGCGGGGCGATCCGCAAACTCTGGGCTTGCGTGCCGTGATCGCTTTTCCTGTCACGGTCAAAGACCAGGTGGTCGCCGTTTTAGAGTTCTTCTCCGACCACCCCGCCCGGCGCGACGAACGCTTCATGGAAATCATGCCCGACGTGGGCATCCAACTGGGCCATGTGATCGAACGCAAAAGATTGGAAAAACTCGCCGTCGATGCCAGCGAGGCCG
>CALFYU010000561.1 GCA_937952455.1 uncultured Planctomycetaceae bacterium | reverse complement strand
TGCCACATGAGTTGTCCAAGGCGACGACGCCGGTCTATATCATCGAGCCGCCCGACGTGCTGACGATTTCGGCGGTAAGCCTGGTTCCTAAACACCCCTATCACCTTCATCCGCTGGACACGTTGGTGGTGCAGGCGACCGGAGTGCCTCCCGAAGCGCCGATCACCGGCGAGCACGTAATCGGCCTCGACGGCAATTTGGTGCTGGGCTTCGAGTATGACTATCTCGACGGGCAGTTTCAGCCGATTCGCGCGGCCGGAAAGACGATCGATGAGATCCGCAAGGAATTGGAGGAACGGCTGCAACTTGTGGCACGGGAGCCGCGGGTGTGGATCACGTTGGCCAGCATTGCGTCACAGCAGGAGATCGCCGGCGAACACCTGGTCGCTCCCGACGGGCGGGTCACGCTCGGCGGTTACGGCCGCGTCTGTTTGACCGGGATGACAATCGACGAAGCGAAAACTGCGATCGAAGCTCATCTCTCCCAATACTTCGAGAACCCGCAAGTGGGCGTCGACGTGTTCGGCTACAACAGCAAGGTGTATTACATCATCACGCAAGGGGCGGGATTGGGGGACCAGGTGTTCCGATTGCCGATCAAAGGGAACGAAACGGCGTTGGACGCCGTTGGAGAAATGCAAGGTTTTTCGTCGAATTCTTCGCTGCGGATGTGGATCGCCCGCCCCGGTTTCAACAGCCAAGGGGGGGACCAGATTATGCCAATCGACTGGCTGGGGATTTCACAGCGCGCGGATGTCACGACGAACTACCAACTCATGCCGGGCGACCGTCTGTATGTCGCTGAAGACAAGCTGGTGGCCATCGATACGGCACTGGCGAAGATCATCTCGCCGATCGAACGACTGTTGGGCGTAACCTTGCTGGGAACTCAGACTGCCAACCGAATTACGACGTACGGTCAAGCGAATCAAGGTTTCTTTTAGTCGACCGCAAATCCGTGCCATCACGTGAACTGTTGTTTTACAAATTCGCACACGGCGACCAAATCCGCCATGTTTAATATCCCCTGCATCGGCCGAACGGGCTGCCTAATCAGCTGCCTGACGCTTTGTCTGATCTGCGGCTGCCGTTGGCACCACCGGGAGGAGTGCTGCCCGACGGACATCAAGGACACCTACGGACCGTTTAGCAGTGAGGCGGTGCGGCGTGTGCCCTGCGGTCCGGACGAATACAATTTCGGCGTGAAACCAACCGTTTGGCGGTGCGGGCCCTCGGATCATCCCCCTGCCCCGGCGCCGTGTCCCGACGGCGGCAATTGGCAAGCGCAAAGGGTGACACCACACGCGCCGCTGGAATTGCCCCCGATGCCGAGCGAAGAGATCGAGCCGGTGCCGTCGACATTGCCGGCGCCGTCACCCTCTTTCCCAATGGAAACGCAGGCCGCTGTGCAACCGATCAGCCAAGTCGGGATGGAGGTGCCGGAATCGCCTCCCAAGAAGTTGTCGCCGCCAACGCATTCGCCGCCTTCGCGCAAGGGCCGGATACAGTGCAACATCCCGGTGCGGCCGTCGCGTGATTAACAGGCGCAGCGGCGACGGGTGGAACATTCAGCCGCGACCGGTGAGTCCCGCGATCGGCGTGCCGTCGCGCACCAATGTGATCGGTCGGCCGTCCGGGGAATTCAGTACCAACCCCGGATCGATCCGCAGGCTCTGATAAAATGTGGCGGCGACGTCGTCCGGCGATATCGGCGTATCGACCGGTCTAGCCCCGGTTTCATCGCTTTGCCCGATGACCTGTCCGCCGGCGATATTGCCACCGGCGAGCAGCATGAACATGCACTTTGAGTAATGTTCACGCCCGGGACGCGGTTTGTCGTTGATTTTCGGCGATCGCCCGAATTCGCCCGTCACAAGGACCGTCGTGGAATCATTCAGTCCCCGTTGCGGCAACCCTTCCAACAGCGCCGTCAATCCCGCGTCGAATTTCGGCAGCAGTTCGTTCTTGAGCCGCGGAAAGTTGTTCTGGTGTGTATCCCAACCGCCGCAAGTGATGGTGACGCACAGGACCCCCGCCTCCACCAAACGAATGGCCAGCAGGCCGCCTTGGGAGAGTTGGTCTTTGGCAAACTGACTGGCGAAAGACGGCCGTTCCTGTGAAAGATCGAATGCGGCGCGCGTCCGCTTGGAACTGAGGATGGAAAACGCCTTTTGGCTATGGCGGTCCATGCCGTCGAGCAATGCGGCGGAATCGGCGGACGCTTCGAATTTCTGGTCGAGGGAGCGCCGCAACTGTTCGCGGCGCTGGAGCAGCGGTTCCGTGAGACCAGCGGGCATCGTGAGTGCGGGAATATTCAATGCTCGCCCGGCGGTGGGGAATTGTCCTGTTTCGAAAGGCGCGTGCTCGATACCCAATAAACCGGGGCCCTTCACCGTGCGGGGGATGGCCACACTGCCCGGCAAATCGGCGGCGGCGGAACACTGAGTGTTCATCACGGCCGCGTATTCGGGGTAAGATAACGTTGACAGCGGCTTGGTCCCGGTCAAGACGTACTGCTTGCCCAGTCCGTGATCGGAGAGCGCGTGGGCCACGCCGCGAATCAGCGAGAAGCGCGACGCAGCGCCGGCCAGGCGCGGGAGATGCTCGCTGAACGAAATGCCGGGCAATGCTGTGGAGATGGGGGAAAATTCCCCGCGGTATTCGCTGGGAGTGGCCGGTTTGGGGTCGAACGTATAGATGTGCGACGGTCCGCCGTCCAGAAGAATAACGATGGCCGACTTTCGCGATTCCTGGGGATGGGCCTCATCGGCCCGCAAAAACTGTGACAAGCTCAGTCCGCCGACGGCCAGCGTTCCGGCGGAGAGAAAGTCTCGGCGGGTGTGGCGTGTTTGGTTGAGAGGTGAACGTAACATAGCTGTGGAATTTAGAGCTAATGATTGAGTAAAAACTCGCGCGAGTTGATCAGCGCCCAGAGGACGTCCCGGATTCCGTCGGCGGTATTCGCCGACTCCTGACAGTACGACTGGCAGCGGTTGAGTTCTTCCTCCGTCGGCATACGCGAGACGGTTCTCAAGTACGCGGCGGTAATCAAATCAGGCAGATGGCCCTGGGACTGCGGCGACTGTTCTCGTCCCGCATTTTTCGCGGCCTTTCGCAGACCGCTGATCCAGCCGTCGGGATGATTGATCAATTCGCGGACGGCGGGGCCGTTGTAGAGTTCCAAGGTCCGGGGCAAGGTTGGTTCGTTGGAACGCGCGCGGACACAGACCTCTTTGCCTTCCGGTTGCCCCATCCGTTCCATCAGCGCGCGGCTGCGATTGGATTGCCGCATCACCGATTGCAGGCCCACCATCCGGGTTTCGGGTGGCACTTGTGCGGGGTCCTCTACCGTGGCCGACAAGACCGCGTCGAAGAGCACTTCTGCGGGTAGCGGACGAAATTGGGCCTGCGCGAATTGCCGGCCATGTTCAGGCACGGCGTCCTCGTGCGCGGCACTGCGATGGTAGGCGTGACTTGTCGCGATTTGACGGTGCAGCCAGCGGAGTCGATATCCTGATTCAATAAATCCCAGAACCAATTGATCTAACAGTTGTCGGTTGCTGGGGGGGTGACCGACGCTCAGGTCGTCGAGCGTACTGACGATGCCGGTCCCGAAATAGTGTGCCCAAACGCGATTGACGAGGGCGATCGCCAAATAGGGATGGTTGCGGTTTTGCATCCATTCGCTGAGCACCTGAAGTCGATCGACCTGTTGTGCCGCGTTGTCATCGAAGTAGACCTCGGGAAACGGTACGATCTTTCCGGCTTCAAACGCGTCGCGAATCACATGGTCGTTGATCTTTCCTTGCGGAGTACGGATCGCGTCGCGAAGCTGCGTCGATTCATCCTTGTCGCCGGCAGGCGTGCCGAATTTCATTGGCTCAAAGAACGCTTCCAGTCCCTCGAAGTCTTCTTTCGTCCAACGGTCAAAAGGGTGCTTGTGGCATTCGGCGCATTGTAGTTTCACGGCCAGGAACGTATGGCTGAACGTGAGCGCCTTGTTCGACGCGTCGCGAATATGTTTTCGCCCCCAAAAGAAGGGGAGCTGTTCCTGCCGGGCGAAATCGGCCGGGTCCGCGGCGCGCAGGTTTGCGTTCATGGCCTTGGTGTAGTCGGCAAACGATTGACCTTCCGGACGGCTCAGGCTGCGGACCGTGTCGGAGACGATCCGTTCGTAGCTGACATCTTCAACGATACGGCGGCGAATCCAGTGGTAACTGAGCAGCGCCTCCTCCTCGCGGAAGATGCTATCCGGCATGACCGCCTCGTTGAGACCGAAGAGTTCGCACATCCAAGCGGCCCAAAAATCGGCATAGGCGTCGCTCGCCAGCAGTTCGTCGATTTTGCGTTCCCGCTTGTCCGGAGCCGCATCGTTGATGAATGCGATCACGTCGTCGGGATGCGGCAGACGGCCGGTGACGTCCAAGCTCACGCGGCGAAGAAACTCAGCATCGCTACAGATTCCGGCGGGCTGAAGATTTAGCAGGGACAATTGCCGGTTGACGGCGTCGTCGACAACGCCTGTTCCCGATGGCGAGGGACGGGGCGTATGCGCCGTTTCCGGAAAGGGCACGATGACTTCCACCGGTTGAATCATGCGGTCGTAATAAATGACGACGTGCGTCATTCCCGGCCGGTTCAGGGTGACTTGGCCGTTCGCATCGACGGAAGCGACAGCGGTGTCTTTGCATTCGAAACGGCAGAAACGCGTGACGTCTTCATGGGTGTTGTTATTCCAGTGGGCCTTCACGCGCAACCGGGGTGGTTTATCGTCCGGGCGAGCGAGGAGCACCGCCGGTTTCACTTCAAGCCGCACAACCTCCAGCCAGTCGGAGCCGAGCGGAATTCCTCGGGCGCGATTCTTTACCCACTCCAACAGGACCTGATATTCAAAACTTTGCGGGTCGAAAAGTACTCCGCCGTCGTGATCTTCCAGTCCGCTCGGTTTGCGGAGCAGGAGGCTTGCTTCAGGGTCGCGCCAATTGGACCGCGGATCGGGATCGCCAGCGAGCAACGCCTGATGGTCGGATTCTAAGTCGTAGCCGAACAACGAAAGGTGAAACCCCGCTTGCCCCTCGGCGGCACCGTGACAGGCCGCCTGATTGCAGCCCAACTTCGTCAACAGGGGGACGACATGGTTGCGGAATTGCGGCGGAGAGGGCACATCCCCGCGGGCCTCAGCCGTCATCGAGCAGCCGATCACGATCAGCATCAGCATCAGCATGCGGCCGGGGCGGAATTGTTTATGAGCAACGCACATCACCGTATTCGATCCAGACGTTTCAAAAAAATCCGTAAAACATAGTTGTTCGCGGGCAACTCGTTTCTACGGGATCCGTCCCGATCGTATTCCCCAATCGACTGCCGGTCACTTAGTCAGTCGACTGATGCGGGGTTTCGATGTAACCGTCCGTTGGATCGTATCCAAACCGTGACAAGAGCATCTTGGCGACCTCTCGGCAATCGAAAATGGTCGAATGCTCATGCGCCGCACGGGCCATCGATTCGCGCAACGGCTCGTTCGTGGCCACTTTTTCCAGACACGCGGCAATCGCCGCGGGATCACGTTGCGGCACCAGGTATCCGTGAACACCGTCGTCGATCATTTCCGACGTCGCTCCGATTTCCGTGCAGATGACCGGCAGGCCACATGCCATGGCTTCGCTGACCACGGCCGGGGAAGACTCTCCCTTTCCGTGGCTGGCCAACACGGCGACAT
>CALFYU010000560.1 GCA_937952455.1 uncultured Planctomycetaceae bacterium | reverse complement strand
AGTGGGCGAATCGCGGCGATGAGCTGTTGGTGCATCAGTTTGGCGTCGTGCCCGTCGTACCAGCCGATATCGGTGACCAGCACCGCTTCATCGTCGCCGTCCTGGTAATGCACCCAGTTTTCCTGCCGGGCGCGGTTGTTGTTGCGATCCCCCCAGAAATCGAGTCCCGCCACCTTGTAGTGGGCGAACCAGATCGACTTGTGGTGGTCGTGATCCGGCGCCGCCGGATGCCCCATGCGGGTCAGCGGCCGACCGCTGGGGCCGAGCAGCGGGTAGAAATAGGGCCGCGTATAGCGCCGAGCGGCATGCCAACGCAGCCGTTCCACGCCGTCGACCTGGAACGACACCTGCGAATCCTCAATCGGCACCGCTTGGACTCGGGGAATTTTGTACGTCATAGCCGGACACATACCTTCGGATTTCGAGCAAGGATGAAAAACCAATTGTAGCCGATCCGGTCGCCGGGTGCTCACTGTTGCGTGTTGCCGCGGCGGGGATCACAATACGGGGAAGGCTTGAGGCGTGAGGTGACAGGCTTGAGCCAACGATTCTCAGGCCTCACGTCTCAACTGATGTAGCGTCCGCTGTGCGGACCATCCTCATCGGTCCGCACAGCGGACCCTACAGGATTGGGGCTTGTCGAAATATTCACCGGAGCATACTCAGATGACCTACCCGCGGATGTTGCGAATTAAACAGCGCTTTGAGGGGCCGCGCGTGGACGATATCCCCGTTACTGTTGAAGCTCAACTGGCTTCGCTCGACCTTGGCAAGAAGATTAAACCGGGCGAAACCGTCGCCATCTCCGCCGGCAGCCGCGGCATCGCTAACATCGCCGTGATCATCAAAGCGGCGGTCGATCATTTCAAGTCGCTGGGAGCGGTCCCCTTCATCGTCCCGGCGATGGGCAGCCACGGCGGCGGCACGCCGGAGGGACAGCGGGGCATCATCGAAGGTTACGGCATCACCGAGGAATACACCGGTGCGGAAATTCGCTCCTCGATGGAAACAGTGATCGTCGACAAAACGCCGCAAGGCATTCCGGTGCACTTCGACAAACACGCCTACGAAGCGGACCACGTGCTGGTCTGTGGCCGCGTGAAGCCGCATACCGGTTTCGTCGGAGAGATCGAAAGCGGTTTACTGAAGATGATGCTCATCGGTTTGGGCAAACACGAGGGAGCGAAAATCTATCACCGGGCGATCTTGGATTACAGCTTCGGCGAGATCATCACGGCCGTCGCCGACTCCGTGCTCGACAAATGCGGCATCGTCGCCGGACTGGCAATTGTGGAAAACGCGTACGACGAAACCGCGCTGTTGGAAGCCGTCGCGCCGGAGAATTTTGTCTCCCGCGAGAAGGAACTGCTCAAACAAGCCAAACAGTGGATGCCGCGGCTGCCGTTTAAAAAAGTCGGGCTGTTGATTATCGATGAGATCGGCAAGGACATCAGCGGATCGGGAATGGACACCAATGTCATCGGCCGCAAGTACAGCGACCACACCGCAACCGAAAAAGACGACGTGGCGGTCAAGCGGATTTTCGTTCGCGGACTGACCTATGACACACACGGCAACGCCTGCGGGTTGGGGCTGGCGGAATTCACCAATTCCCGCACCGTCGCCAGCGTCGATCAGAACATTACGGCCATCAACTCGCTGACCGGCGGGCACCCCTCGGCGGCGATGATTCCCGTGAATTACCAGAGCGATCGCGAAGTCCTCGATGCGGCCTTGCCCACCACCGGTTTGGCCGATGCGGCCAACGCACGCGTCGTGCACATCTCCAACACGCTGCATGTCGGCGAAGTACTCGTCAGCGAGGCATATTTGTCCGAGATCGAAAACCGTGACGACTTGGAAATCATCGACGGCCCCAGCGAAATGCAATTCGACGCCGACGGCAATTTAACCGCCGTTGCCGAACAGCCCGTCGGGGTGTGACGACTTCCCAACCCAACATTTCCCCCAGCCCCCGGCTTTGCCGGGGGGTCGCGCTGCACAACACGAACATTCGCCACCCCCATCGAACATGATCAACCCCCAACCGCTCACCGACGAAGAACGCGCCACGTACCAATGGCAAATGTGGACGCCCGGATTCGGTGAAGCGGGACAGGAAAAATTGCGAGGCGCATCCGTTCTCGTCTCCCGCGTCGGTGGACTGGGCAGCGTCGTGGCCTACGAACTTGCCGCGGCGGGTATCGGCAAGCTTGTGCTGGCACATGCCGGCAACGTCAAACCGAGCGACCTCAATCGGCAACTGCTCATGACGCATGACTGGTTGGGGAAACCGCGTGTGGAGTCCGCCCAGCGAAGATTGCTCGATCTCAACCCGCGCCTGGAAGTAGTCACATTCGGTGAAAACATTTCCGACGACAATGCCGAACGGATCGTGGCGGAGGCGGACGTGATCGTCGATTGCGCTCCGCTGTTTGGCGAACGCTTCGCCATGAATCGGCAAGCACTCGCTCAGAACAAACCGCTCGTCGAATGCGCGATGTATGAGTTGGAGGGCCAGATCACGACGATCATTCCCGGCCGCACCCCCTGCCTGCGGTGTTTGCATCCCGAACCCCCGCCGGCTTGGAAGCGGGAGTTCCCCGTGTTCGGCGCGGTCTCCGGGACGGTCGCCTGTCTGGGGGCCATGGAGGCCATCAAACTGATCTCCGGGCTGGGAGAGCCGCTCGCCGGTCGCATGATTACCTATGACCTCCGCGACATGACGTTCCGCCGCCGCAATCTGCTCCGCGATGAGAATTGCGCTGCATGCGGACGGCTGGCCCAGTGACGCGGATGTCTGAAAATTGAACTCAAGGGGAGTCACGAATCGTGTTCAAATCGTTTGCCGTCGCCCTGTTGTCCGTGGCTATCGCCGTAACGACCGTCTCCGCCGCCGAGGATGACGTGAAAACGTGGACCGACGCCCAGGTCGACGATCTCGTTAAGTTGTATCAGCACTTCCACACCCACCCGGAATTGTCCTTCGAGGAAAAAGCGACCGCCGCCAGGCTGGCCGAAGAACTCAAAGCCGTTGGTGCGGAAGTCGAGACCGGTGTCGGCGGACACGGAGTCGTTGCCATCCTCAAAAACGGTGACGGTCCGACTGTGATGATGCGGACCGATCTCGACGCGCTGCCGGTGGTCGAAGCGACCGAACTCTCCTACGCCTCCAAGGTCACAACCAAAAATGACACCGGCGATGAAGTCGGCGTGATGCATGCCTGCGGGCACGATATTCACATCACCAATCTCATCGGCGTCGCCCGCTACATGGCGTCTCACCGCGACGATTGGCAGGGGACGCTGGTCATGATCGGACAGCCCGCCGAAGAAAAAGGGGCCGGCGCCAAAGCCATGATCGAAGATGGATTATTCAAGCGGTTTCCGCGTCCCGACTATGCGGTGGCGCTGCACGTCGACAGTTTTCTGGAGACCGGCAAGATCGGCTACCGTTCCTGATATTCTCTGGCCAACTTCGATAGCTCCGACATCACCCTCCGCGGCCGCGGCGGTCACGGGTCGTATCCGCAGGGGACCATCGATCCCATCGTACAGGCGGCGCATCTGATCGTCGATTTGCAGACCATCGTCAGCCGCGAAATCGCCCCTCTGGAACCGGCCGTGATCACTGTCGGCTCGATCCACGGCGGAACAAAACACAACATCATCGGCGACAGTTGTCATCTGCAACTCACGATACGCAGCTACAGCGAAGAGGTTCGCCAGCACATCAAAGAAGCCATCATCCGCAAGTCCAAAGCGATCGCTCAAAGTTTCCGCGCGCCCGAACCGGAGATCGAGTACGATATGGGGACACCGTCGCTGTTTAATAACGAACGGCTCGTCGACCGGCTGGTCCCCGTGTTTCAACAAACACTCGGTACGGAAAACGTCCTGGAATCCGACCGTTCGATGGGGGGCGAAGACTTCAGCCGCTACGGCCGGGAGGGCATTCCGGTGATGATGTTCCGCCTGGGAAGCATCGACCCCGACCGCATGGCGGCCGCCAAAACATCGGGCACACCGCTCCCGTCGCTGCATTCGGCACTGTATTACCCGGAACCCAAAGAAACCCTGCGAACCGGCGTGACGGCGATGACCAGCGCGCTATTGGAATTGTTGCAAAATTAGATTTAGTTGTTGGTCGTCGGTTGATTTGTATGGGACAGCAAGAAACCTCACGCAACGGCGCAACGAACGCAACGAGCAGTCACAGGAGAATCTTGTAATCCGTCGCGTCCGTTGCGCCGCTGCGTGAGATTATTATCGGTTCGGCGGTGGCGTAGTCCTCAGGAGGCAAACCGATGAATCAGATTCAACGTTGGCAGCGGAAGTGTACATTTACCGTACGAACGGCACTCTGCGGCGCATCGCTCCTCTTCGGTCTCATCAGCGGCACCGCAATGGCACAGGCGGTGACGAAGACCGAAAACTTCGACCGTCCGCCCGAGTGGGAGGGGCACAACAATCATATCCAGCCGGACCATGAGCCGACCGTCACACAGGACTTCGGCTACCGCCGCACGAACCACGCCGGCGGCAAAACGGGGGAAATCGGCGGACGCATTTGGCGATCAACGCAGCCGGCCTTTTATGCGATGCGGATGAAAGAACTGTCGCTGGAGGACCCCCTACGGATGTCCGGCACGTTTTCGCTGCCGGACACCGACGGCTCCAGCGGCGTCTTCTTCGGTTGGTTCGCCGCCAGCCAAAAACTGGGCAGCGGGCGGCCGATCAGTTCGCTGGGCATTTATCTCGACGCGGAGAGCAGCGGGGCACGGATGTATGCCGGTGTGCTCACGCGAACCAACCGCGCGCATCTGCTGTGGGAAACCGATTTCTTCGTCGGCCGCGAGAATCCTCCGATCAAACCCGACGGGAAACCGCGCACCTTTGATTTGACCTACGATCCCGCCGGGGCCGACGGACGCGGGGAGTTGACGCTCGTCTTCGACGGCAAACCCCCAGTGAAAACGGCGCTACCTGCAGGGTTTAAAGAGGAAGGCGCCACGTTCGACCACTTCGGCCTGTCGAATCTCCACAAGGGGGGCAATCCGCTCACACTCTACCTGGATGACCTCACCGTCAACGGAGAAGCGATGGCCTTCGATGCCGATCCGAAATGGGAAGGCCAGGGGAATGACAAAACATTTAAAGACCACGTCGTCACCGGTGCCCACCATTTCGGATACCTCAACACGGGTTACGCCGGAGGTGAGAATGGAGAGATGGGCGGCATTTTCTGGCGGGCGGAGAAACCGTTCGGTTACTATGCTGACAAGACTGACGCTTTATCGTTAAAAGAACCGCTCGAGGCGTCGGGCAAAGTCGCGTTCAGGACCGGAGCCATGGACGCCGGCATGTTCATCGGATGGTTCCATTCGAAGTCCAAAGACCTGCCGCACACCGAATTTCGCAACGTCTGCGGCATCTATGTCGAAGGCCCCAGCCGCGTCGGCCACTATTTCCGCCCCATCGCCGCCGCGGCCGACGGCCAAAAGGCCGATCCCAAACAAGGCCCCATCATTCTCCCCAACGGCAAACCACGGCAGTGGAGTTTGCGCTATGACCCGGGCGGAAACGACGGCAACGGCGAAATGATCGTCACGCTTGACGACGAAACGTTTCGCTACCCGCTCCCCGACGGTTTCCGGCAGCGCGGGGCCACCTTCGACCGTTTCGGCGTCTTCACCTCCCGCGCGGGGGGTTCGCACG
>CALFYU010000559.1 GCA_937952455.1 uncultured Planctomycetaceae bacterium | reverse complement strand
CGTCATGCAAAAACGCCAGCGCTTGCACACACTCCTCGTGCGGCAAACTCACGATGTGCCGGCCGGTCGACGCTTCCCAGGAAGTAACCGCTCCACGGCAATTCGCCTCGCGGCGATCCACCGCCCCGCTACCGGCGACCACGCGCGTGCCGTCGGGGGAGAACGCGACCGCCGCTACGGCAGTCAGCTCGCCGTCGAGCTGCAACGTCCGCACACAGCGTGCCGGTTCGGTCTCCCATAACTTCACCGTGCCATCCCAGCTCCCCGTCGCCACCAGCCAGCCGTCGGGGGAGAATGCGACCGATTTGACGTCGTCCGTGTGACCATCAAGCACGACCGGATTTTCCAGGTTGGGCAGGTCCCAAAGAGTGGCCTGGGACCCGTAGCTGACCGTCGCCAACCGGCGGCCGTCGGGTGAGATTGCCAGGGATTGAACCAGCCACTCCTGCGTCACGGCGGCGATTTGTTTTTTGCGGCGCCAGTCCCAGACCTGGATCCGCCCGGCGCGCATCCCGTGCACGCCCCCGCCGGTGACCGCCCAGCGCCCGTCCGGAGAAAACGCCGCCGCCCAGAACCGCGCGTCGGAATTGATGGCCGATGATTCCGTCCGCAGACCCATGTCCCAGAACTTGAGTTCGCCGTATTCCTGCAGCTGTTCCGTATCGGCGTCCATTCGAAAATCACCGCTGCCCGATACGAGTGTCTTGCCGTCCGGCGCAAACGCCAGCGTAAACACCTCGTGCGAATGCCCTCGCAGCAGGCCGCAGTTCGGTTCGGTCGAACGCACGGCAATCACGGCCGCGACGGCGATCGCCAGTCCACAGATCATCCATTGCTTTTTCATGGCGGGGGATCCTAGCCCGATTCCGATTTTTTCGCGAGATCGATTGAAAATGCCCTTGCACGCGACGAAGAACCCGATAAGCTTAGCATTTTAAGCTTAGTTCATTGGTTTACCCGTGAGAACTCACTCCATGATTGATCGCGTCACGCCCACCGAGCGGGAATTGGAAATCCTCAAAATCCTCTGGGCGCGCGGTGAAGCGACCGTCCGCGAGGTCTACGAAGAGATGAGCCGCTCGGTGCCGATTGTGCAAAACACCGTGCAGGCGTTTCTGCGGACGATGGAGGAAAAACAGCTCGTCGACCATCGTGTCGAGGGGCGGTCGTTCATCTATCGCCCGCTGGTCAAGCGCGAGCAGACCAATCGCAGTCTGGCGACGAACTTGTTGGAACGGGTGTTCGACGGCGCCATCGACCAGATGGTGCAATCGGTCATCTCCGCTCAACAGCCGACGGCGGAGGAGATTGCCCGGTTGGAAGAGTTGCTGCGGACCGCCAAGCAATCGGCCAAACGCGATACCGGGAAAGGGGACCGGTCATGAACACGCTGCTGCATTTCCTGGTCGAACACGGCCCGATGCTGGCGATCGGCGTGACGCTGCTATTGGCCGTGGGCGGTATCGCCTCGCTGCTCAATCGGGCTCCCATCCACCGCCAACGGACGGGGGAACTGACGATCGTCGCCGTTCTGGCTTGGATTGCCCTGGCCTGCATTCCACTACCGCGCTGGTCAGCCTTCGCGTTTTCTTCCCAACCACCTCCGGAAATCGTTTCGCCAACACCGCAGGACTCGACCTCGGCGCCGACACCGCTCGCCGTGGACATCGCCAACGAATCGCTCGCCGACGAGGCCGCTCGCATTCAGGAAACGGCCGAGATTCTCACGCAATTGGCGCAATTGGATGCGGAGCAACAAGCATTGGGCGCCGAACCAGCGACGCTGCCCCCCATCGATGCGGCTCCACAGGAAGCGGTAACGTCACCGCCGCAAGAACCGGCAACGGGGCAGGCTGTCGTAATCGCCCAATCGCCCGCCGTTGCGCCTGCCGTCGGGGAGTTCTCTTGGCGGCAGATTGTGGCGACAGTTTATCTCGCGTTGGCTGCGTTCTGCCTGTTGTGGATTGCCTTCGGTTGGTTGATGCTGCGGCGTCTCACAAGGCGCGCCGCGGCGCCGCAGCAGTGGTTACAACAACTGTACGCATCGCTCTCCCCCGCGCCGCTGCCGCGGTTGTTGGTCTCGTCCAATTGCCGCCGCGCGTTTTCCTATGGCTTCTGGCGACCGACAATCATGTTGCCGGCGGATTGCTGCCAGGAGAACCGGGCGGAGCAGTTGCGGCAGATTCTGCTGCACGAATTGGCTCACCTGGGGCAGGGAGACCAGCGCGGCCGGGTGCTGTTCAACATCGCCCTCCCGCTGCTGTATGCCCATCCGCTGTATTGGTGGATTCGCAGCCGTACGTACCTGGCAGCCGAACTGGTCGCCGACGATTGGGCGGCGGGGCATTCGTCGACGACCGCTTATGCCGGAGAATTGATCGCGTTAGTCAAAGAACAAGGCCGGCGGGGTTTGGCCCACGTCGGCACCGTTGGGATCTTCAGCTCGCCCACCCAATTTTACAGGAGAATGGAAATGCTCGTCCGCCGCCAAACCCCACTGATGACCACCTGCACCCGCCGCTGGCGCTTGCTCACCACCCTCACGGCCGCCGTGGCCGTGATACTACTCAGCAGCACGCTCGGCGTGCAGCTGGTGCAAGCGGAACCGGATGATGGGGATAAGCAGGCTGATACAGCCGACGCGTCCTCGGCCGATACACCAGCCGACGCGGACACTGATTCAGCCGATGCGGACGATGACCAACCAACCACACCCGAAAAATCGGAAGATGACAAATTTGAACTGAGAGGGAGTGGACGTCTGGGCGGTCGTGGATTGAGAGGCGGTGGTCGAGGTGGATTGAGAGGCGGTGGTCGAAGAGGTCGAGACGATGATGATGACCGTGGTGGAAGTGGCTTTAATCGAGGAAACCGCCGATTGCCCGTGACCTGGCATGACCGCGGCCCAATGCTCGGTAGACCGAATATTTCCCGTGCCGTGACACCCGACGATATTCTCGCCAATGCCAAATCAATTCACCGCGACGTATTGATCATGCGACTGCAGTTGATCAGCCGGCGGCCGACGGAGCGGGAGAAGGTCATTCGCCAATTGTTAACGGCCGAAAACGCATCAGATGCCGAGGTGATCGAACAGCTGTATGAAAAAGTGCTCCAGCGTCCCGCAGATGACGAAGAAATAGCCCTCATCCAGCAGATACTGAGTCTGTCCGACAACCGCGTCGACTCGATTCGCCATGTGCTGGAATCACTAGGCGCGTACGACGATGCGGCCCGGTCGGCGGTACACGTGCTGACGCTGGAATCAGAGTTGACGGAAGCGGAAGCACAGTTGCGTGAAATGACCGAACAAATCACCAGCCTGTTGGCCGATTTGGATTTGAATCACTTGAACACCGCCGATGACGTCCCCTATGCGGTTCGCAAACAGCTGAAAATCAAGAAACACCCCGACGAAAAAATCTCGTCCTGGCAGGACGTGTTCACGATCATGGAGCGAAGTTCGGGGGGAATTGACCACCGAGTGCTGGAGATGAAAAAGAAGCTGGCGGATTTGGCCGAGCTCGACAAACAAGCAAAAAACAAACAAATGGATTCAAGCGACCGTCGCTTTCGACCGTACGTCCAAGCCCCCACACCTCGGACGGCTTACCCGTCGCCAAAACGCAGCACCCGTAAAGTAACCAAAATGGTGCCGCGTGTTGTCGAACCCAAGACCGATGATGGACGCACGGACAATTATACCGTGTACGAAGCGGTCGAGGTGGAAGTCCCGGTCTTGGAGAATCCTGAAGATCCAAAGCTCCACAAAGGCGGTAAATCTGAACCGGATACAACGGCAACGCCCGCCGCCCGGCCAGCGCCCGGCACACCCGAAGAGTCAGGCAACGCCGGCAACACCGACGTTGTCTCGATTGTGCTGGATTACGCCGCCACGAAGAACAAATTGGCACTGGCTCAGGAGGCCCTCGCGAATTCGGAACGTCTCAAAGAGAAAGGCTACGTCACCAAGAATGAATTCACGAAAGCCGAGGCCGATTTCAACACGCAAAAGCAGCGGCTGGTAATTCTGCAACAAGTCGCCGAGGTCCTAATGATCAACGCACAGGCAGAGTTGGAGGCGGCGAAAACGGAGCTCGACGAGGCAGCTAATTCCAAGGACAAAGTCAAAATCCTACAGGCACAGACCAAAGTCACCCGCGCCGAAGGCAACATCCGCATCCTGGCCACGATCAAATAGCCAGCGCGCGATGAGCATGGCGGCGTACAAGTCAAAAAACCTCACGCGGCGGCGCAACGGCCGCGACGAATTGTGCCGAGTTGGCTTTTGTCTTGGATGGCGACACGACTAGACCGTCGAACTTTGAAAGACTCCGTGGTGGTTCCCCAATCACGGACTTTTCCCCGCTTACAAGTCGTACGCTGAAAGCCCCTTTGCGGCTTGGCGTGAGAGTTCTATGCTTCCCGCATTCCCGACCGAGTGCGCGCACAAACCCAATGGTTGCATCGGGAAACTGTGCTGACACGCGGCGCAATCGCCGCCGGCGGCCGATCCACTCTGGAAAGTCGCCGGCGATTTTGATTCAATAGAACAGGTGGCTCGGTACTGGACGACTGTGCAATTCGCGTTTTCTGCCGTGGGAAATTCGCATGTTGAAGTCAATCGGCTTGCGCTCGATCGCTGTGCTCGTGATGGCCGCCCTGCTCAGCGGCGAGTCGGCCCGGGGTGACGACTCCGCACCCGAAAAACCAGTGCGAATCGATTTCGCCCGCGACGTCCGTCCGATCTTTGTCGAGCATTGCATCGCCTGTCACGGCGAGAAGGTCCAGGAGGCAGCGTTTCGGCTTGACGCCAAAAAGGACTTTCTGCGCGGCGGCGATTCGGGTCAGGCGATTGTGCCGGGCAAAGGCGGCGAGAGCCTCTTGCTCGCGCGAATCAGCGGCGACGACGAGGGGGACCGCATGCCGCTCGACCGCGATCCACTCTCCGATGAGCAAATCGCGGTGATCAAGTCCTGGATCGACCAGGGAGCCAACTGGCCGGACGATGCCGACGAACAGGCGATCCGGCATTGGGCGTTTGAAAAGCCGCAGCGGCCGGAGATCCCGCCGGTGCAGAAAGGCGACTGGCCGCGGAATCCAATCGACGCGTTTGTGCTCGCACGATTACAAGCGGAGCAATTACAACCGTCTCCCGAGGCGAGCAAGGAACGTTTGCTGCGACGCGTGTCGCTCGACCTGACCGGGCTGCCGCCCACGATCGACGAGATCGATGCGTTTTTGGCCGATGAGAGCCCCGATGCTTATGAAAAAGTTGTCGACCGTTTGTTGGCCTCGCCGCACTACGGCGAACGTTGGGCGATTCCTTGGTTGGATGCGGCGCGATTTGCCGACAGCAATGGCTACCAGCGCGACGGCCGCCGCGAAGCGTGGTCGTATCGCGATTGGGTCATCCGTGCGCTGAACGACAACATGCCGTTTGATCAATTCACGATTGAGCAAATCGCCGGAGACCTGTTGCCCGATCCGACTCCGGAACAGCGGATCGCGACGGGCTTTCACCGCAACACGATGGCCAACGTCGAAGCGGGCACCGACGTTGAGGAACAACGCGTGTTGGCGGTATTCGACCGGGTGAACACGACCGGCACCGTGTGGCTGGGCATCACAATGCAATGCGCCCAATGCCATGATCACAAATACGATCCGTTCACTCAAGCAGACTACTATCGGCTGTTCGCGTTCTTCAATAACACCCAACCGGAGATCGAAACGGCCGACCGCAATCGCGATTTTACCGGCCCCAAGATGGAGTTGCCCGAACCCGAGCGGAAAACCGCCCGGCGCGAATTGGTAGAAGCGGAGCAGACGGCGACGGCCGAGTCGCTCAAAGTGCTCAAAGCCCAACTGCTGAAGCACCAGGACGCTTGGGAAGCGGATCTGCCGCTTTTGGAATCCGACGGAGAGATCCCCGACGAGATCCAAGGCATCCTGAAGAAACCGGTCAAGGAACGAAACGTCGACGAGAAGAAGGAATTGCAGCAATATTACCTGGCGCGATTTGCCTCATACAACGAATTGCTTGAACGTCAAAAGCACCTCAAAGAGCAAGCCGAAGAATTGGCCGTCGACACGACGCTGGTGATGGCCGAACGGGACGAGCCGCGAATGACGCACGTCTTCAAACGGGGTGACTTTCTCGCTCCGGGCGACGAAGTAAAACCGGGCACGCCGGCCGTCCTGCATGCGTTTTCAGGGGGTCAATCCCCTGACCGTTTGGACTTGGCCCGCTGGTTGGTCGATCCAGAGAATCCGCTGGTGGCCCGCGTCGCGGTGAATCGCTATTGGGGGGAATATTTTGGTGCGGGCTTGGTTGACACGCCGGAGGACTTCGGGACGCAAGGGAGTCGTCCCACGCATCCGGAGCTCTTGGATTGGTTGGCAACGGAATTCATGGCCAGCGGATGGGACGTCAAAGCCATGCACCGGCTGATCGTGACCAGCGCCACCTATCGCCAGTCGTCGAAAATTACGTCTGTGCTGCTCGAAAAAGATCCGTACAACCGGCTGTACGCCCGGGGACCCCGGTTCCGAATGCGGGCCGAGTTGATCCGCGACAACGCGCTGGCCATCTCCGGATTGCTCAGCGAAAAAATGCACGGCCCTCCGGTCTTCCCCCGGCAGCCGGACGGCATCTGGAATCACATCGGACGCACGAGCAACTTGTGGAAAACCAGCACCGGCGAGGACCTATACCGCCGCGGGGTGTATGTCTATTGGCGGCGGACGGTGCCCTATCCCAGCTTCGTGAACTTCGATGCTCCCAGCCGCGAGGCGTGCGTCGTCGAGCGGAGCCGTTCCAATACGCCACTGCAGGCGTTGACGTTGATGAACGATCCGGTGTTTGTCGAAGCGGCGGCCGCACTGTCGCAGCGGCTGCTGGAAGAAAATCCACAAGCATCACCGAGCGAGCGGGTGGAACACGCGTTCCGTCTGGCGACAGGCCGGCGTCCACATCCCGCCGAGCAGGAAATCCTCACCGCACGTTATGAACGAGAATTGGCCCGTTATCAACAAGACGCGAGTGCGGCGGAAAAAATGGCGGAAACCTGGAATGCGGGCGATGCCGTTGACGCCGCGGAATTCGCCGCCTGGCTACACGTCGCAAACATCATCCTGAACCTGGACGAAGTCATCACCAAGGGGTGACCGCGCAAATAACGCCCCTCAGCCCCCGGTCCGCCGGGGGGTAAGCGATCGACACAATCAAATGCACGACTTGCTCCAACAATACGCCACTGCAATACGCCGCCGCGAATTCCTGCGGCGGTCGGGGGCGGGGATCGGGTCAATCGCATTGTCCGCGTTGCTGCAGCAAGAAAATGCAACCGCGTCCCCGTCGGCGGCGCGAATGCCGCACCATCGGGCGAAAGCCAAAAGTCTCATCTACCTGCACATGGTCGGTGCGCCTTCACAATTGGACCTGTTCGACGACAAGCCGGTGTTGCGAAAGCATCATGGTCAGCAATGTCCGCCGGAATTGCTGGAAGGGCAGCGGTTCGCATTTTTGAAAAAAGATCCCAAGCTGCTCGGCTCCAGCTTCAAATTCAAAAAATGGGGCGAGTCAGGCCTAGAAATTTCCGAACTCCTGCCGCACTTGGGAAGCGTGGCTGACGACGTTTCGGTGATCAAGACGCTCAAAACCGAGGAATTCAACCACGGCCCCGCACAGGTGTTTTTGCACACCGGATTTGGGCAGCAGGGCCGGCCGAGCTTAGGATCGTGGTTGACGTACGGCCTGGGGAGCGAAAGCAGCGAACTGCCGGCGTTTGTGGTATTGGTCACGGGACTGACGCCCGGCGGGGGAACCTCGCTGTGGGGCAGCGGATTTTTGCCCTCGGTCCATCAGGGAGTTCAATTCCGCACCAAAGGAGAACCGGTGCTGTTCGTGACCAATCCCGACGGCATTGACACCGCCGCCCGACGCCGGATTGTAGACGACATTCGCCGGCTGAATGAATTGCAATTGGCTGAAACGGGCGATCCCGAAATCGCCACGCGGATCGCCTCGTACGAAATGGCGTTTCGCATGCAGGCCAGCGTTCCGGAACTGATGGATATCTCCGGCGAACCAAAGCATATCCAGGAAAGTTACGGCATTGACCCGCGCCAGCCGAGTTTTGCGAACAACTGCCTGCTAGCGCGGCGGTTGGTCGAGCGGGGTGTGCGGGTCGTCGAGTTGTACGACCAGGGCTGGGACCACCATGGCAACGTGGCGGGCGGCCTGCGAAACAAATGCAAACAGGTCGATCAACCGATCGCCGCTCTGATTCGCGACTTACGGCAACGGGGCTTGTTGGATGAAACATTGATCGTCTGGGGCGGGGAATTCGGCCGCACGCCGATGCTGCAGGGGGACCCCGACAAGAAACCGGGCCGCGACCATCACAAGGACGCCTTTACCATGTGGCTGGCCGGCGGCGGCGTCCAGGGGGGGGTGACCGTTGGCAAGACGGACGATTTGGGCTATCACGCCGTCGAAGATCCGCACGATGTCCACGACCTGCATGCCACGATCTTGCACCTGATGGGCATCGATCACGAACGGCTGACGTTCAAATTCCAAGGCCGCCGCTATCGCTTAACCGACGTCTCCGGCCACGTCGTCGAGCCGCTGCTGACGTAAGGCCGCCGAAGTAGGCTTGAGCCTCGAGACCGTAGGCATTAAGGCTGGCACACGCAGACTGTCCGGCCGTCACCTGCGAACACCTACTGATCACTCAGACCAGTCGTGCGCGCGGCTCCTAACCCCGCACTCGCCGCAACCCACGAGAACGCTCAACTGTCGACTCGCTCAATCACTGCCCGCCAGGCCGTCAGACAATCCGCCACGGCGGCGACGTCGTGGACGCGGATGATGTCCACTCCTTGTTGGGCCAAGGCGACCGCGACGCCGGCGGTGCCGAATACGCGCTCATCGACTTGTTTACCGAGCACTTTTGCCAAAAACCGCTTGCGGGAATGCCCAATGAGAATCGGCCGCCCGACGGCACGGAACTGCTGAATGTGCGACAGGATCGCCAGGTTATGTTCGGCCGTTTTTCCGAACCCGATCCCGGGATCCAACACGATTCGCTCCGGGGCAATTCCCTGCGCGGCCAAGTCCGACAATCTGGCGGAAAAATGATCACGAATTTCGGCGACCACGTCCTGATACCGCGGGTCGTTCTGCATGGTTTGCGGGGTGCCTTGGATGTGCATGACGATCACGCCACATGACGACTCCGCACAGACCGCCGGCATCTGCGGGTCGAAGGTGAGGCCGGAAATGTCGTTGACGATGCCGGCCCCCGCAGCGAGTGCCTGCCGCGCCACTTCGGCCTTGGTCGTGTCGATCGAAATCGGGACGTCCGTTGACTGGGCAATTCGCAAAATCACGGGGATCACCCGCCGCAACTCCTCCGCTTCGGAGACCGGCTGTGCACCGGGCCGCGTAGACTCTCCCCCCACGTCCAAAAGATCCGCACCCGCTTCGGCGAGTTGTTCGGCATGTGCCACGGCGGCGTCGACGCCGGAATACGCTCCACCGTCGGAAAAGCTGTCGGGCGTGACGTTGATAATTCCCATCAACCGGGGGTGGTCGCCCAATTCCAATGATTCACCGTCGAGCTGCCAGGGGATTCGCAACTGAATTGGGGAAGACTTCTGGGGCATCGATATCTTCTGCAACTGGGTTCAAAACCCTCTGAAGCGTCACCCCCACACTTTTGTGACCGTCTCACGCATAGGGGCGACCGGGGGTTTGAA
>CALFYU010000558.1 GCA_937952455.1 uncultured Planctomycetaceae bacterium | reverse complement strand
TTGACGAGGATCAAGTACTCAGTTTGCGTTTCCAACTGCGAGATCGTTCCGTCGTCGTTCGGTTGCGTCTCCTCGAAGCGGATCGTGGGGGCCACGATTTTTGCGTCGGCCGGCGGCGGAAGCGTGACGTTGGCCACCACAAAAAACTCGTCGCGGCGGGGATCGTCCAATTCGACCGTCCAGCGAATGCGATCGTCGCCGGCGGGCGCTTCGGTGATTTGCCGGTAGCCGGTCCCCTCAAAGTCCATCTTTCCCGACAGCCAGGACGGAGTCGTGAAAGAAAACGTATCGGCAGCGGCGCGGGTGATCTTCCATTTACAGGCGATTGAATATTCGACGGCCGTGTCCTTGGCGATGATCGTGGTGAGCGCCGCTGCGGCCAATCGCGGTTGGCGTTGCTGGAGCGTCAACCCAATCGGCGGTAATTCGGTCCCCGTGGCGGTGAAGGCGAATTGCACCGCGCGTTCGACGCGTCCCCGCAGTTGTGCGGGAAGCCGTTCCGGGTCGACCGACCGCCAGGAACCAATGTCGTTCATCGCACCCAAATAGACCGAATCGAGCCAGATGGCCACCGAGGATCGCATGCCGTCCGCTTCCGTCGCCGTCGGGACCGTCAGGGACAGCTGCAATTCATCCGGCTGACGGGGAATGACACCCGAGATCACCAACGGCACGTCACCCGTCATCGGCGAAGCCAACTCCAGATGCAACAACTTGCCGTTGTCCGCATCGGTGATCGACCAATCGGACAAATGCGGCGAGGCGGCGTCCAGCAGCAGATAGTTCGGCGGCAGCCGCAGTGTGATCGTCGATTTGGGAGCGCCGGCCAATTTGAGGTCCCAGGCGGAGTGCACGCGAATCTTCCGCCTGCTGATCAATAATGCGTGCTCCGCTGCACCCGATAGCCCCGGCTGTTGTCGACGCACGAGCAGATCGAGTTGAAACGGCCGGTTGGTGAAGCGATAGGCGACGACCGGATGTTGCAATTTGGGGTCGACGTGTTCATAACGCACCGGCAGCACGAGGTTCTTGGTTTCAATCTGCGTCAGCCCGGAGATCACGCCGCTGGTGACGGCGAATTGATCTCCGGCATAGACGGCAACACGGCCCGTTTCGCGGGTGATGTCCAGCGGGGCAAACGCGGGCAGTTTGAGCGACGATGATTCGGCATCGAATTGCTGCGCCACGAACAGGTCAAACGTCAGTTCGGTTTCGTCTTCGACTTTGCGGCCCAAAAAGACGCGCAACCGGCGGTTGGGTGCATCCCCTTCGATGCCCCAGCCGGCGACGTCCGGTCCGCTGATCTTGCGGACGGTGACTTCGGCCGGCAGCGCAAACAGGGCCACGTTCATCGAACCTTGCCGCACGCGGTACTTGAACGTCGAGGTAATATTCACCCCCGCGTCGTCCACCGACAGAGCGGTGGCGGTTTCGGTGTGAATCACGCCGTCGACCCCCGCGCGGGTCTGCCGAGGCTGCCAGGCGACTTCGACGTTGCCGCCGCGGTCGATGGGGATCACGGCCAGTTCCGCGTCCCCCAATTGTTGCCGGCGGAAGGCCCCGCTGCCGCCGTTGATGCGGAGATTCAGGTCCTTGCCCGGCAGCTGAAACCGCAGTGCCCCGGCGGCGACCGGGGTGAGCGGCAACGTAAATCGCCCCGCCGGCCCGGTCCGTTCCAAGGGAATGCGAAACTTCAAATCGATCACATGCAGACCGGCGCCGTCGAGCAGTATTTCATAAGTCGTGCGGTCTTCGGTCGTTTGCGGTTTCAACGCCGCAGCGGCGCCGTTGATCTCGACCGTATCGAGCGCCACGTTCCCCAGCGGCAGCGGCAGCGTAACCTGCCGGTCGCGGTAGCTAAACGCCACAATGCGTCCGGTGATATTCAGGGCCGACGATTCGTCGCCGTCGATCTCCGCTGCATACATCGCTTCGGCGACCATGGCCTCGACGGGGGCCGGTTTGAGAATCCGCTGATCGGGATGCGCCTGATTCCACAGCTCGACGAATTTTTCGTACGGCAAAAAAATTCGTTCGGCCGCCAGCGGATCACCGCCGAGATCATACGGAATGACAATCGACGGATCACGAACCGTTTGCGGTTCGATCACATTCTGGTTGGGCGCGACGGTCTGCTGTACAGTCGCCGCCGGTGGCTGCTGTATTTCATCATCCGCCAGAAGCGGACCGGTCGCCGCGCCGGTGAGGAATGCCGCGAGCAGCATCGCAGCGGTGCGATTGAGGATCGCTGTTTTGACCGTCCCGCCGAGGCTCTCTTCACCGTCGAAACAGACGTGAACGATGGGCATGGCAATCCAGACGGCAATGCCGGCCAGGGTGCCCAAGAAGATTCCATCAAGCGCGGGCATCCACGTCGGCGGTGCGAGTGCCGCCAGACCCAGCGGCAGGCTCAAGCCGAGCACGGCAATCGCTGCACGGGCGGCGAGTAATTTGTTGCGGAGAAACCAACAGACGACGAGCATCCCGGCCATCCAGGCGATCGTCACAAAGGGGATCGCGCGGGACTTGAGATAGTCGACTTCCAATTTGGGTCCCGCGGCGGCGTCGGCGGCACCCGCAAAGTAGTACGACGTCGCACGGCTGCCGTCCGGCGGCGTGAGATTCACCGCCAACGAAAGCACGCCGCCCAGCGGCGGGGGTGTCGACGCTGCCGCCGGCTCACCCGCCGGTTGTGCACCCTCGTCCACGTCGAGCATGACCCCGACAAACGGCTCGTCGGCCGGTTGGACGCCGTCGCCGTCATTTTCCACCGGCTCTTCAGCGGGGGCGTTGCCCTGTTGTTTGCCTTTGCCTTGGTTGATTGGTGCGGCTATCTCTTCATTTTCTTGCCCGAAAGCACCACCGCCAAATCCACCGCCGCGCTTGGTGCCGGCGATATCGATGCCCATCGCTCGACCGTCACTGCGCTGCTCACGCTCGACCAATTTGGGCAAGGCTTCGCCGTCGCGGGCGGAGCTTTGCGGTTTGTCGGCCGAAAGCGGGCGGCTCACGTGTTCCCCGGACAGTCTCCTTCTCTGCGGCCGCGCATTCTGCTTGCTGGAATGATCTTGCGGTACGCTGATGTTGTCTGTGAGGCCATCAATATCTGGCTGTGGAACGGTAATGGAGCTTCTGGTGAGAGACTCTTGCCCAATTTCGCCGCCCGCCATTTCGACTAACTGACGGTCGTGAACTGCGGCCGATTGACGCACACTCTTCACGACGGGCAACGTTAACAGCCACGCGACAAGTGCTAAGGTACAAGCCACCCCCACACCAACAGCACCACCAGACCCAAGTTTGCGATATCCAACCGTAATCAACCCCAACACCGCCAGCGCGACCACCAGCAGCACCGCTTTTCCCAGCAGGTCGCCCCAAGTGCCGATCGAGACGCTGCGCTGCAATTCGCCCAACAGGCTGGGCGCTACCGGTTCAGTTTTGGGTTGATAGAGATCGTGTGCTGCCAAGAAACGTGTGTCGGGCGGGTGATGGATTGTCCAGGCTTGCTCAAGGATTTCCAGCGGCTGCACCTCGCCTCCACCGCTGACGACCGCCAATTGCGGCGGCGCTTGTGAGAAACGCCCGGCGGGCGCCAGCGCGCCGACTTCCGAGGTGTAGGACAGCACAATCGCATGTTCCGATTCGACGTTGCCCGACACCGGCAGCGGAACGCGATAAGCGGCAGCCAGATTGCGGACTTCAACCGGCTGGCCGTCGATCATCGTCGACCAGAGCGTCGCCCCCTCAGGCAACGCGACTTCCAATCCTTGAACGCCGACAGCGCGAAACCTGAACGTCGCTTGATGCTGCAAATGCCCGGTCTCGCCCAGCACGCTTTCGAGTGTCAGCTTGTCGCAAATCGCCGTCGGGACCGGCAAACGGTCAAAACGGGTTTCGGACATCGTGATTTGCTCACCGGGGCGAACGTGATGATACGCGGCCACGATCCGTTCCTCAGGCCGGTAATCAATCGGCAGCGGCAGATCCTCCGGTGCCACTTCGGCTAGCGGCGCATTCGCCGCATCGACGGCGGTCAGCGTCAGTTGTTGGTCGCCGCTCCCCTCGATGGCGGTGAAGCCGCTTTGCCGTTCCGCGCCGAGCACGCGCAAGTCGGGAACGGCAAACGATTCGGCGTCCCCCCGCGGCATTTCCAAATCGACACTCAACCACAAATTGCCGCGGTGCCGCTGATCGAATCGCAAGGTCCACGCCCGCCGCCCGTCGGCGACTTCGGCGGCCGGATGTTGTTCGACAATCCGCAGGTTGTTATTCAGCAGGCGAAACCGCAGGTCCTCGCCGGTCGCCTCGGGCAGTTCGACACGTAGTGCGCGCAGGCCGCCTCCGTCGATATTCACCACCGCTTCGAGATGCGTGTGCAAAATCTCTGGATCCAACCGCGCAAAGCTGAGCGTCGTGGCCGATATCCGCGACGGCTTGCGTTCGATCCGCAGCTGGCCGGTCAATCCCACAGGAATCACCCGCAAATCGGCCGTCGAGCGGATCGTATATGTCCCCTCCAAGACATCCACCTGCGGCAGGCGAATCTCGGCGATGTCAAATTCCAGCGGCTGGTCTTCGATCGGCCAGTCCTCCGGCCGCCACTGTGCGGTTAATCCGACCAGCACCGTTTGATCCGGCGGAAGCGGCCGCTCAAACGGAATTTGCACCTGCTGAATACCGTCGGCCCCCGGAGCGGTCCGCCAGGCGGGCTGCATCCCGCCGACGTCAATCGCCGATATCTCCCATGTCGCCGGTAGCGATAAATTCAATTCAAACAACGGCGCGAACCGCGGTTCGACGCTAATCCGCGAGCGGAGCGTCAGCCCGATGTTGCCCACGTCCAACTGCGTCGCGATGGCCGCCTGCAACTCACGAGCCTTGGGTTGGGTCACGAAGCCCAGCGTAAAGTCTTCGTGCCACGCCGCGTAATACAGGGACCCCCAATTTTTCTCATCCGCTGACGTACTGGCGGCGATGCGACGAATCTCTGTCGCTGTCTCGGAGGAATCCGCAATCCGCCGGACGCCCGCCAATTGGTCGGTCCGCAGCCGCAGCATCGGCGAATGTTGCACAACAATCCGGCTGGTGTGCGCCGTGGCCTTGCTGAGCGTAAGATTCGGAACGGTCCACGGCGTGCCGGTCGCCGTCGACGTCACCCCGCGAAACAAAATCCGCCGCGTATCGCGAAACGTCTGGCGATACGAGAGCGTCAAAATTGTCCGCTTCTCCGCTGGGTTCGGTTCAAACCCCCACCCTTCCAGCCCGGTCGACTCGACCGACACGGTATCCAGTGAATCAGGGATGCTGAACCGCAACCGATCGATCGGTGTGCCGTAGACGTTCACGTCCGTGACCGCTTGCCACGTCAACTCCTTAGGCGCGACGCGGACTCCGATGCCCGTCGTGCCGAACACGAGCGCATCGTCACCCTGCTCGGCCTCCTTGCCGGTGATCCGCAAGCTGACATTGTCCTTGCCGCCGATCGCCGCCACATAGTGCGCCGGTTGATCTTCTTCTGCCACGCGATCAAGCATGACGCCGTTGAGCACCAAATAACGCGACGCAGGCAGATCGATTTCCAAGGTGGCCGACGGGATCGCCGGACATCCAAAATTGGCCAACTGATCGCTGCCGCTGGACATCAAGCGGGCCGATAGCTCCAGAGTCAGCGTTTGTTGCCCGACTT
>CALFYU010000557.1 GCA_937952455.1 uncultured Planctomycetaceae bacterium | reverse complement strand
CGTGCGAAAAAGCGGGCATCGATTTCGTGACCCTCGAAATCGCCTACGACGGCTTGGCGGTCGTCGCTCATCCGGACGCCGCATGGTTCGATTGTTTGACGATTGAACAGCTTAAGGAGATCTGGAAGCCGGAGAGTACGATCAAGAAATGGAGCGACATCGACCCGGCGTGGCCGGCGGAGGAGATCAAGCTCTACGGTCCGGGAACCGACTCGGGAACGTTCGATTATTTCACCGAGACGATCGTCGGCGAGGGAGGAGCGAGCCGCGCCGACTATACCGCCAGCGAGGATGACAACGTGCTCGTCCGCGGCGTGACCGCCGACCCCTATGCCCTGGGCTACTTCGGCTACGCGTACTACTCCGAAAACAAGGACAAACTCAAGCTCGTCGGTGTGGACAACGGCAAGTCCTGCGTCCAACCGTCCATGGAAACGGTCCGCAACGGCAGCTACGAACCGCTCTCTCGACCGCTATTTCTGTACATCAAGACCTCTTCGCTCAAGCAACCTCACGTGGCGGAGTTTATCGAGTTTTACTTGAAACACGCGGCGCAGCTGGTTGAAGAAGTCGGCTACGTGCCGGTGTCCGACGAGCAACTTCAGAAAAACAAAGACCTGGTGGAGCAAGTCGTTGCCGGGACAGCTGCTCCGGCGAATGCGACGGCCAACGAGAATTGAGGCCATCGGAAAGAGATCAACATTGTCAGCCACGGCCGACGTTTCCAGTCCTGATCAACGCGTCCGATCGTTCGCCGCCACGCCCGGAAAAAATGACCGGATGAGGCGCATAACCGAACGGGTGGTCTATGCGGTGCTATTTTTCTGCGCCGCCGTCAGCGTGGCGACCACGCTGGGCATCGTCTTCGTGTTGCTGTTTGAGTCCCGCGGGTTCTTCGATCAAGTCTCGCTGTCCGAATTCTTCACGTCGACGCGCTGGACGCCGTTGCTCAAACCCCAGCACTTCGGCGTACTCCCATTGATCAGCGGCACGCTGTTGGTCGCCTGCGGTTCGGGCCTGGTGGCGGTCCCAATCGGGCTGTGTACGGCGATCTATCTGAGCGAGTACGCATCGCCGCGGTTTCGCGAAGTGGTCAAACCAGTGCTGGAGATTCTGGCCGGCATCCCGTCGGTGGTGTACGGCTATGTCGCCGTGATCTTCATTTCGCCGTTGATCCGCTGGGTCTTTCCGGACGCCGACGTGTTCAACGCCGCCTCGGCCAGCATCGTCGTGGGCATCATGATTCTGCCGATCATCATTTCACTGAGCGAAGACGTGCTGCGCAGCGTGCCCGTCTCGCTTCGCGAAGCGGCATTTGCGCTGGGCGCCACGAAATTCGACACCGTGACGCGAGTCGTCGTCCCGGCTGCGCTGTCGGGAATCGTGGCGTCGTTTTTGTTGGCGATATCACGGGCAATCGGCGAAACGATGGCCGTCACGCTCGCCGCTGGGGCCACTCCCAAACTGACCCTCAATCCGCTGGAAAGCATTCAAACGATGACCGGCTACATCGCTCAGGTGAGCATGGGGGACACGCCGCACGGCTCGACGGAGTACTACACGGTGTTCGCCGTGGGGATGGTGCTCTTCGTAATGACGTTGCTAATGAACATCGTCTCGCAATGGATGCTCAATAAGATGCGTGAGAAGTACGAATGAGTTACCTGGGATCGCCCAATCGGCGGCAACAATTCAAGCGCCGCGTGGACCGGCTATTTCAGTACGTCTGTCTGGCGGCGACGCTGGTCTGCGCCGTTACGTTGATCGCGTTGCTGACGGGGATTCTTTGGCGTGGCGTTACCTGGACAAATTTCGATTTCCTCACCAATGGCCCGTCGCGATTTCCCGACCAGGCCGGCATTCGAACCGCCCTGATCGGCAGCGTTTGGCTAATCGGGCTGACGGCGTTAATTTCGGTTCCGCTGGGCGTCGGAGCGGCGATCTATCTCGAGGAATATTCCCGCGCGGGCATCTGGCGGCAGATCGTGCAGACGAATGTCTCAAATCTCGCCGGCGTGCCGTCGATCGTGTACGGCATTTTGGGGCTGGGACTGTTTGTCCGCACCCTGGCCATGGGCCGTAGCGTGATTGCGGGGGCGCTGACGATGTCGCTGTTGGTGTTGCCGGTGGTGATCATCGCAGCGCAGGAGTCGCTACGGGCGGTCCCCGGATCGATTCGGCATGCATCGTTTGCCTTGGGAGCCACGCGCTGGCAAACCGTGCGCCATCAAGTGTTGCCGGCGGCACTGCCGGGAATCATGACCGGCGTGATTTTGGCCCTATCGCGGGCGCTGGGCGAGGCCGCGCCGCTGTTGGCGGTCGGGGCGCTGACGTTCGTCCCCTTTTCGCCGGCCAGCGTGTGGGACGAATACACGGTCCTGCCGATTCAGATCTTTAACTGGACGACGCTGCCTCGCGCTGAATTTCAAAACGTGGCGGCGGCGGGAATCATCGTCTTATTGACAGTATTGCTGTGCATGAACGCCCTGGCGGTCGCCGTACGGTACCGTCAAGGCAAGAAGAATTTTCGCTAAGCCCGGCGCGGCCGGAAAGTCACACCATCATGACCACCGAAGCACATTCAACGATCGACCACCACCGAGCATCGCACTCAGCCGCCGGACGACGCACCGACACGGCGCATCACTCCACGCTCGCGGCGGAACTCGGAACCGATACCAAGATCGACGTGCGGAATCTCGCGTTTCATTATGGCGATGTGCAAGCACTCTCGAACGTATCGATCCGCATTCCCCCCCGCCGCGTGACCGCCCTCATCGGCCCCTCCGGCTGCGGCAAGTCCACGTTCCTGCGGTGCATCAACCGCATGAACGATTTGATCGACGAAACGCGCGTGGAAGGGCAGATTCTCGTCGATCAGCAGGACATCTATGCGCCCGGGACCGACGTCGTGGAGTTGCGCAAACAGGTCGGCATGGTGTTTCAAAAGTCCAATCCGTTTCCCAAGTCGATCTTTGACAACATCGCCTACGGACCGCGCGTCGCCGGTACACGGAACCGCGCCGCCTTGCGCGATATCGTCGAACGCTCTTTGGCGCAGGCCGCGTTGTGGAACGACGTCAAAGATCGCCTGGACGACTCGGCATTAAAGTTGTCCGGCGGTCAACAACAGCGGTTGTGTATCGCCCGCGCACTGGCCACCAATCCCGACGTCCTGCTGATGGACGAACCGGCTTCGGCCCTCGACCCCGCTTCGACGGCCCGTATCGAAGATCTGATTTTCGAGCTGAAAGAACATTTCACGATCGTGATCGTCACGCACAACATGCAGCAGGCGGCCCGCGTCTCCGATCAGACCGCCTTTTTTTTCAACGGCGAAATGATGGA
>CALFYU010000556.1 GCA_937952455.1 uncultured Planctomycetaceae bacterium | reverse complement strand
AGCACGGCCATCGTCGCCAGCAGCGGCTTGATCTGCTTGCTCAGCGGTCGGTCGGGATAGGCAGCCAAAGTGCTGATCGGCTGCGATAGGGACATCACCGCCGAGGGCTGCGGGCTGGCTTCGACCGTGGGCATCGCGTCCGCGTCGCGGGATGGCAACTCGCTATTCGACTCGTCGGCGACCCGTTTGAGGTCCTTTAGCACGGCATCGGCCGTGCGGTAACGATCGGCCAGGTTCTTGGCCATCATTTTGTGCACGATGCGACACAGCAGAATCGGCAGGTCGGGCCGGGATTGCGCCAGCGGCGGCGGATCGTTTTTGATGTGCTGCACGGCTACGCTCACGGCGGTTTCGCCCCGAAACGGCGGGGAGCCGGCGAGCATGTGATAGGCGGTCACGCCGAAGGAATAGATGTCACTTTGGTGATCGACTTTGCTGCCGTTGACCTGTTCAGGGCTCATATACAGCGGCGTGCCCATGGTGATGCCGACTTGCGTCAGGTTCACCCGTTCCCCCTGCAACGTCAATTGTGCTAGCCCGAAGTCGGCGACTTTGACGCGGCCTTTGGGCGTCACCAGAATGTTTTCGGGTTTGATATCGCGATGCACGATCCCCGCCTGGGCCGCCGCAGCGAGCGCCGAAGCGACTTGCTTCATGATATGCAGCGCAACCGGCAAATCGGGCGGCCCCTTGCGGACCAGATATTGCCGCAGGTTGTAACCCTGGACGTACTCCTGGGCGATGTATTCGAAGCCGTTCTCAGTCCCGACGGAAAACACTTGGATGATATTGGGATGATTCAACCCGGCGGCGGCAAGGGCTTCGGTGCGAAACCGCCGGACGTGGGTCTCGTCGGTGACCAGGTCGGGACGCAGGATTTTCAGCGCGACGTTGCGATTCAGCGAGGTCTGTTGAGCCAGATAGACCTCCGCCATCCCGCCGCGGCCGATCCGTCTCAGAAGGCGGAACTCTCCCAGCGTTTGTTCGGTCAGGTCTTGATACTGTCCGCCTGGGCCGCCGTTTTGCGAAAAGACCCCGGTCCCGCTGGCCGTCGGCAACTCGCGAGTCGGTCCGACGGGCGGTTCGGAACTATCCAGGGGATCATTCGGCAGCGAAGAATCGGACATGAACGGAAATGTCTGCGGGTGATCCGGTTACAGGTATTCGAGCGCACGGCGCCTGTGCATCATACGCTTCCGGCCATATCCGGGCAAATCCCAGGGGCGTTCCCGCCGGTACGGAGTTGGGAGTTTTGAACTTCGCCGGCCGGTCGGCTAGAGTGGGGAGGCGCGCATTGTGCGGATTCGTGCAATGATGCCCTGGTGGGCATATAGGGAATTGCGGAGGATCAGCGGCAAAGCCGTGCCCGGTGTCCCAGGTTAGAACCAACGATTGTGCAACCCCTTCAGGGTTGCTCATTGTGATTCACGACCAGCTTCCTAGGGTGCGCTCACTTCGTTCGCGACCCTAGGCTACGATGAAAAACGCCTTCGGCGTAAATCGACTATTGCCCGCCGTAGCAGACCTCATTGACCAACATTAACACTCGCCCTCATCGAGGTAAGGCTCTCATGATGTTTCGTCTCTTTGCTGCGGCCTGTGCGCTGGCGCTGATTGGTGGTGCTTCGAAATCGTCCCATGCCCAGGCACTGCCCGGCACACAGCCGTTGACGCTGTCCGCTCCGTTGGATGAGGTCATGGTCGACGGCATCGATCGGTTCGCGCTGCGGGAAATTGCCGCATCGCCGGAGCGGCGCGAGGAGCATTGGAAGCGTGACTACAGTGGCGAGGCGGCCTATCTCGAAAGTGTGGCCGAGAACCGGGCGACGTTTCGGACGATCATCGGCGCAGTCGACGAGCGGCCGCAGCCGCAGGGGATTGAACTGATCGCCAACACGACCGACTCTGCTGTGGTGGCCGAAACCGATACGTATCAAGTTCTCGCGGTCCGCTGGCCGGCGCTGCGGGGCGTTTATGGCGAAGGTCTGTTGCTGCAACCTAAATCAAAACCCCGCGCCCGCGTCATCGCTCTGCCCGACGCAGACTGGACACCCGAAATGTTCATCGGGCTTACCGAGGGAGTCGACGCTCCGTCCCGTTCGCCGTTGGCATTGGTCGCCAGCGGCTGCCAAGTGCTAATCCCCACGCTCATCAGCCGTGAGGATACCTTCTCGGGCAATCCCGACATCCGCATGACGAATCAACCGCACCGCGAATGGATCTACCGCCAGGCATTTGAAATGGGCCGGCACGTGATCGGTTACGAAGTGCAAAAGGTGCTCGCCGCCGTCGATCAATTCGAGCGGATGAACAAAAACGAAAACGTCGATCTGCCGATCGGCGTGTTGGGGGTCGGCGAAGGGGGACTGTTGGCGCTGCACAGCGGGGCCGCCGATACGCGGATTGATGCGGTGCTGGTCAGCGGGTATTTCGAATCTCGCGAGGAGGTGTGGCAGGAACCGATCTATCGCAACGTCTGGAGCCAGTTGACGCAGTTTGGCGATGCGGAATTGGCGAGCCTGATTGCACCGCGGTCGCTGACGATCGAAGCGGCGGGCGTGCCCGAAGTGGCCGGCCCGCCGAAACCAACCGAGGGTCGCAGCGGCGGAGCGGCGCCGGGAGTAATCGAAACGTGTACGTTGGCCCACGTCCGCAAAGAGGTCGACCGGGCTGCTGTGCACTACGAAAAACTAAAGTCGCCGGAGAAGCTGTTCTTCGTCGCCAGCCGCGAAGGGGACGGTCCTTCGGGCACGCCCGACGCATTGACATCGTTCTTAACGGGTCTGGGCATCGATCAACTCGCCGCCACCGTGCCGGTCAGCGGCGATCAGCGGCGGTTGTTTGACCCGCAAGTCCGCCAGCAACGGCAGGTTGCGGAGTTGGTCGAATTCACGCAGGAGTTGTTCCGCCGAAGTTCGGCGGTACGGGACAAATTCTGGTCCAAGGCCGACCGCAGTTCGGTGCAAGCCTGGGAGAAGACCGCCGAGTTTTACCGGCAGTACATTTGGGACGAGATGATCGGCAAAATTCCGCCGCCGGAGATGCCGCTCAATCCACGGACCCGGCAGATTCTCGATACGCCCGGCTACACCGGTTACGAAGTGGTGCTGGACGTCTATCCCGATGTGATCGCCGGCGGCATTTTGCTATTGCCCAAGGACCTCAAGGAGGGAGACACGCGGCCGGTCGTCGTCTGCCAGCACGGCCTGGAGGGCGTACCGATGGATACGATCACCCAGGAGGGCCGCGGATTTGAGTATTACAAAGCGTTCACCCACGAATTGGCCAATCGCGGCTTCCTCACCTATGCGCCGCAAAACCCGTATCGCGGGCAGGATCGCTTTCGCGTGTTGCAGCGGAAGTCGAATCCGATGAAGCGTTCGCTGTTCAGCTACATCCTGCGGCAACATGAACGGACGCTGGAGTTTCTGACCGGATTGCCGAACGTCGATTCAGAGCGGATCGGATTTTATGGGTTGTCGTACGGCGGCAAAACGGCCGTGAGAGTTCCGCCGCTGCTGCCCGGACATGCCCTGTCGATCTGCTCGGCCGACTACGACGAGTGGATCTTGAAGAACACCAGCGTGTCGGACCGCTACAGTTACATGTTCACCGGCGAATACGAGATGTTCGAATGGAACATGGGGCACGTCGCCAACTATGCCGAGTTGGCCAGCTTGATGGCGCCGCGGCCGTTCATGGTCGAACGGGGCCACTACGACGGCGTTGCTCCTGATGAATGGGTCGCCTGGGAATACGCCAAAGTCCGCCGGCACTATGCGGAGCTGGATATCCCCGAGCGAACCGAAATCGAATTCTTCAAAGGCCCGCATTCGATCCACGGCGTGGGGACGTATGAGTTCTTGCACCGGCATCTGGATTGGCCGGTGGATCGGGAGTAGTGGTTTGCGGTCGGGGGTATCAAACGCGGGTTTTGAAAGACACAACCACGAAAGACGCGAAACACACGAAAACGAATTGAGGATGGCGTTTGCTGCCGTGGTCGCAGCGATCTTGTGCGAGCCGGAATCTCGTTTCGATTGTTAGACCGACGACACTCATTAACGAGATGCGATGGAAGCCTTGGGAAGAGTTTAATAAGCGAGATGGCATACGGGAACATTTGGGATTCTAAAGATAGCCAATGAAGAATTACGAACTGCTGGGCGTCGATGCAAACAGCCCTGAGGAATTCGAAGAACGCTTGCAGGACCTCGATGCCGAACGGTGTGACGTCGAAGGGTGTCCTCTATGGACCTATCGGATACGTCTTATTCAGATACTATTGAACTACCCCTGCTGGAAACAGATGGGCTACGTTGAGATTTCGGATGTTGCTCAGCGGTTGGAGGATGGCTATAACGCGGTGCTAGATTACTTTCGTGGTGACTGGTGGACCGAAGGGAATATCCGCCACGTCGAACTTGAATCACCCGAATTACTTCCTATAAAGCCTTGGTTGAACGTTGACGCGATTATCAAGGACAACGCCCAGCACATGGACAGGTCGAGTCCAAGTTGCATGTTTCAGTGGTACGAGCCGCTGCGGAGCGGGATCATTTTCGGCGGCTTGCTCGAAAAGTGGGACGATGTCGCGCACATTTGCTCGGCTCTGGATGCCGACGTGCCGCCCGAATATTCCGCCGGAACGATTATCGATGAATATTTCCACTACTACCTCTGTGTCGCCGGCAAACTAAGCGGGCAGTGGGACGCGGGGTTTGAGAAGCTGTTGGAAAGCGCGAAGAAATGCCGGCAGAAGCGGCTTCGCGATCTGCTGGCTGCCTGGGAAGCAGCGGTGGCGGGTGATCAAGCGGCGTTCGACAAGGCGTTCCCCGCCGCGATCAAGTCGTTCATCAAGCGCAAAGACGATCCGTCCGAGCACATGGGCGCAGCATTGGACGAAACGGTGATCTGGCTCATCGCCAAGCGCGCCGGGCTGTCATTTCCCGAATTGTCAGACAAGCTCAATGCGGCCGTGATGACCTGCAAATCGCTGGGACTGGACACGGCACCGTAGCCGGAGCGACGAAAATCATGAGGTACTCGATTCACTTCTTTGGCATGGATGCTGCTGCGGTCGCCCAGCGCCTCCGCCACGAACCGGACGCGATCGCCGAAGCGGTCGTCGCCAGAATGACCGCCGCAGGTGCTCCGACGGAACAGGATCTCGTCTATTCCCGGCAATTCGCGAAGAACATTTGCGCGGGGACATTTTCAGCCGAGGATACCGCCGACGAAATCAACACGCTGTGTTGGATGTGTGAGGACTTGGCAGAAAAGATCGATATTCCGGAGTTCAACCTATTTCGTTCGCTGGATTACCTTGAAGATATCGGGGTGTGGCCCCTGTTTCAATTGGAAAAGCCACCGTTTCCCGTGCCCGGTTCGCGCGAAGCGTTGCCGCAAGTCGGCTATCTGAGCCGCTCCGCCATCGAGCGGCACACAGCGGACGAGTTCGCCGTACTGCCCTCGTGCAACGATCCCGAAGCAGAAGATGCCCGCGACGATCTGTTGGGCATTATGGAGTCGTTACGCGACGACCAACTGGATCTCCTGGCAGTTTTGGTGGAAGTGTGAGGTATCGCGCGGTGCCAAAGGCTCCGCCAGTGCTGTGAGAGCGGCAGCCAAGTTCTCGGCTTCAAACCCCAGCCGCTTCGCGGTCCGCAATCAGCGCATCCAACTCCGCCTTCAACCGCGGCAGGATCTCGTCGTAGCCGTAGGCCCCGATCGATTGCGGGCCCTTTTTGAGGTTCACGACCGTGGGGCCGCACCAGAGGCCCAAGTCGGCGTCGTCGGTTTCGCCGGGGCCATTGACGCGGCAGCCCATGACGGCGATGGTGATCGCGTGGTCCTTGGCGTAGGCGGTCAGCTCTTTGACGTCTTGGGCCAATTCTATGAACGCTTCGTTTTCGACGCGGGAACAACTGGGGCAGCTGATGATGTTTAGCGTGTCGAGTTGGAAGTCGACGAAGCTCCGCACGCGGCCGGCGGCGATGTCGGCCAGGATTTGCCGGCCGGCGTCGATTTCTTCCGGCTTGCGGGGGTTGGGGAGCGTGAGCGAGACGCGGATCGTGTCGCCGATGCCGCGGCTGATGAGTTGCTCGAACGCAATGCGGGTCTTGATGATGCCGTCAGGCGGCATGCCCGCTTCGGTGACGCCCAAGTGCAGCGGAACGTCGGGCCGCTCGGCCGCGAATCGCTTATTGACTTCAATCACCTTCTGCGGATCGGAGTCTTTCAGCGAAACGCAATACCGCTCAAAGCCCAGCGAATCGAGGAATGCGCAGTGGTCGAGTGCGCTTTCCAGCATGGGGGATATCGAATCGTCGTCGCCGTATTTTTCCGCTTTGGCGGGATCGACCGAGCCGCAGTTCACGCCGATGCGGATCGCGCAATCGTTCTCGCCGGCGACGCCGACGATGTATTTGACCTTCTCCTGCCAGGGCTTTTCGCGTTCGTGGTGGTACAGGTGTCCGGGGTTGTAGCGGATTTTGTCCACGTGCGGGGCGATGAGTTCCGCCAGCCGGTAGTTCTCCTGCAGATCGACGGAGAGATTCGCGGCCGTTTGCTTGCGGATTTCGGACAGTGCGGCGGCGTCCTGTTTGCTGTCGGCGGCAATGCGAACCACGTCGGCGCCTGCCGCCAGCAAGGCGTTTGCCTGGGCGACTGTGGCATCGATGTCTTTGGTGTGCGTGGCGCACATGCTTTGCACGGCGATGGGATGGTGGTCCCCGATGGTGACCGAGCCAATTTTGACGGCTCGTGTGGGGTTGCGTGGCAGTTCCACGAGAGGCTCCCGGGATATTTTTGAAAAAAACTGAAAATTCTGAGTACTAACCCTTGAAAGTCGGGGCTGTTTTGTCTCTATTGCCAACCAGAGTGGCGTGTTTGATTCGATTTCATTCGGATTCGCCCTCCCGTAGAAAACGGAAGTTCATATCTGGCGCTCCTTTTTATACCCCCTTATTTATTTTTCTTGCCCAGATACATATCTGCGACGTGTTATTCGCTCCTCATCCCCTATTTTTGGATCGAGGAGCTATTTTTTTGCGCCGACTGGGGACTTTGGGGGCAAGAACATAGGGATATTGGTAGCTCGTACTATTGGGGTTCCGGCGTGGTGCGACTGAGTTGACCGGAGTGGACGCAGGAAGTTCACTCCTGGTTTGTCGGAACCCTCAACGAACATGGTAGCAGATCGACTGGTCGCCG
>CALFYU010000555.1 GCA_937952455.1 uncultured Planctomycetaceae bacterium | reverse complement strand
CTCGGACAGCGGAGGCCTTTGCTACGGATGTTCGCGGTTGACGTACGGCAACAGTCCGATGAACCGCGCGCGGTGCACAGCCCGGCGGACGGCGTGCTGGTATTTGGCGCACGTTCCGGAACGCTTGCGGCCCAGGATGTGGCCATCGCGGCTGAGCATCATCTTCAGGGTCCGCAAATCCTTGTAGTCGACATACACCGGCCGGGGCGAACGATCGCAACCGTCCGGGCAAAATCGGCATTTCAGCTTTCTCTTCAGCCGCGCTTTGCGGCGCCGCCTTCTGGGGGGGCCGCCCCTTCCGTTCGCCATCATACTGGGCTTTGTACCTTCAAAAACGAAAACTTCAAAAACAAAAAACCACTGACAATTTCGAATATCCCGACGCGGTGGCCACGAGCGATTTGCTCTCGACGGGCGCAGGCTCTGCGCGCGTTGCGGGGGTCAAACGAGTCGCAGATTCTACACAATGCCCCTCCCGCTTCGCAATGCAGTGGGCAAGTGGTTTTTGACGTGAGTTTCAGGCATGTTCCGGCGGCAATCCCATTTTTGAGACGATAAGCGACTGATGTCCGAAAAGGACAAGGGGTTTTTGGCATGATTTCCATGGAAAATGGGGGGACGGGCGCCGAATCGATCTTTTCGCGATGCGATTTTGTTGCTATTAACCTCGCCTCAATTCCCAACCACGAAACGATTTCTGAACACGGGACATCTCAATACCGCGCGGGAAACGCCCGGCGCGCCGCGAACCAATTCGTCTGCGCACCATTTGGTCAAGGAAGACATCACTGACGGCGTCACAGAAAACTTGCTTCGCAGCGGCGATTATGTCGAGTTGCTTTGTCTTGGCCGGCTGCCAGGTCTTTTCCAGCGGTTCGTCTCCCACGTTGGGGCGGCTGTCCCCGTTTAATCGTTTGCCGGCCCAATCCGAACCGGAGGTCCGGGATGCGGGCGCCTTGGAGCCGGCCTCTTTCAGCGAGGAAGGGGAGGAGACGGCGGACGTTTCGTCTCTATCACAGGACGATCCCATGCCCGGCGACCATTCGAGGATCGGACCGGGCCATCGTCCGCTACCCGTCACAGAGTCTCGACCCGCCGTTACGGATGATCAGGCCCGCGTTCCCGTCGAACTGCCTGCCGGCTAGTCATGGGAATCGATCGCCCGCAGGTTCGACCGATGCCGACTCTGCGGATTGTTTGCGAATGCCAATTCGCCCAGGGGTCGCAAGGCCTGTCTCCGCAATGCTTTGCAGTAAATTGGGCGCGCAGTGGCCAACGGCCGGCGCTTAAAGCCCGCGGCCGGTGAACGAGTTTGTGGTTGCCGCTGGCATTTGTCGTGCCGCGCAATTACACTCCGCTGTTGGGCTCACTCCACCGAGTGGTCTTTTGCAATTCTCGATCGGTGAAACGGTGTCTTCGCGGCGGGGGGCAGCTTCTCCGAAGTTGGCTGCACGCCTCCGTTTGAATTGACGGTGGGACTGCGCCCACTACAATGATAAGGACAACCGAGGTGAGGATTTCGCGCTGATCCGTGAAAACGGCACTTGGCGATTCGCCGGAATGCATTCGTGGGCCTCCGCGGTCGACTTGGGACTCGGCATGATGCATTGCCGGTTTTGCTTTTAGAGAGTTTTCGACCAGTCGACAATCAATGGGCATGACGCTGGGATTGAGGAGTATTGTTCGGTGCAAGTTGCGATCACGTGCCGCCACGGGGATTTACATCAAGACGACCAGGATTACATTGCTCAGAAATCCGAGAAGTTGTTGACTTATTTCGAGCGGGTCACCGCCATCGGTGTCACCGTTGATTTCGAGAGTAAAGACCGCGTCAAGGTGGAAATCCTGGTCGACGCGGAACACAAACATAATTTTGTGGCCAGCGACGCGGGCACATTCGCTCGTGCGACATTCGACGCGGCGCTGCACAAGATGGAGCAGCAAGTCAGGAAGTATAAGGAAAAGCTGCAGGATCATCGCCGCACGCCGCCCATGAACGAGGTGGTGCAGCCGGAGGAGTCCGGACCGGATGAGGCTCCGCCCGAGTAGTCGGATCGAAGCACCGACGGCGGACATGTCGGTGGCCACGGAGCAATTTCACCGGGGCGCAGTCCTGGCGAACATAATGAAAGAGGATTTGTGTTGGGCTGGCCCACGTTTCGGTAAGTCGAGCGCTATGTGACGCGAGCGGGAGCGGGTCGCCGCGCGTTTGCAAATCGATGCCGCTGCCGAAGGGTCGGCGTGTTTACGTTAGCAGTCAATTTTTTCCCATGCCGAGATGGGTAGCAGAGGTTTTCAAGCTCGAGTTGCTTGAGAATCATTTGTTAAGGAGTGATACATGAAGTTGTCGGACTTCGTGGTTTCCGAAGCGATTCTACCGGACATGCAATCGACGTCAAAAGAGGACGCGATTCGCACGATGGTTAGCAGCTTGGGGACCACGGGCGCTATTCAGCCGGAAGATCAAGAAAGTATCGTCGCCGCTATATTGAAACGTGAGGAACTGGGATCGACGGGCATCGGAAATGGAGTCGCGGTTCCTCACACCAAGCATCCGTCCGTCGATCGGCTGGTGGCGACGATCGCCATCGCACGCGACGGCGTTGATTTCGCCAGTTTGGACGGCGAGTCGGTGTACATCTTGTTTTTGCTGGTTTCGCCGCCCGATCGGCCCGGCGATCACCTACGGGCATTGGAAAGCATTTCCCGTCATTTGCGGAACCAAAACTTCTGTAGTTTCCTTCGCCAATCCAAATCGGGCGAATCGATCATAGAGTTGTTGGACGAGGCGGACAACGACCAACTTTAGGTCGCCGCTTCGACGGTTTTTGACGAGGGAGACCCTCGTCGGAAGTTCTCGTTTCCGTAGGGTTCAGCCGCAGCCAGTTTTCAAAACCGCTTCTTGAGTGTCGGCTTTGCGGGAATGCGACTGCTCACATTCGCCGAGTTTCGAGCCGGTTTTGCGCACATCGGGTTTATGCCTCGTCTCGATCTCGCCATACGACGAACAGTCGCCAATGGCACGTCTCGCATCGCAATTTTTTCGAACGAATAGTCGGCAACTTGGTTTGCGGTCGTTCAATGGCCGTTTGGGGCGATTCCGCATGAGTTCACCAACCGTCTGTACTCGCGAAGTGATTGTCAACTTGGAGAACGGGTTGCACATGAGCCCGTCGGCGCGGATCGTGCAAACCGCACAGACCTTCAGCGGCGATATCTCGATTCGTAAGGGCGAGAAGGTGGTTGACG
>CALFYU010000554.1 GCA_937952455.1 uncultured Planctomycetaceae bacterium | reverse complement strand
CAAAACGGGAGCGGTACCTTTTTTCAACGTTTCAGTCAATTTGAAAACACGCTCTAAGCGTACACTCCATCAAGAGAAGTTTGCCAGTGAGTCATAACAAGCGAGTAATAATAAGTAATAGGGGCGTCTGTTTTGGGTTGCGTAGCGGACACTCCTCTCCGCCACGGCTTTAGCTCGACCGATAGTGGTCGCGTGGAAAACTATCTATTTGATATTCCCTGAACGGACGCGATGCGCGACATGCTTCCCGCAAACGCCTAATAGACGGCGCAAGAATTCATACGCGTTCATCGAGGAGAACTATTCCAAGTTCCCCAACCAGCGGCAGGCGTCCTTGGCGAAGTACGTCACGATCATGTCCGCCCCGGCGCGCTTGATAGCGGTCAAGCTCTCCATCGCAACGCGCTGCTCATCAATCCAGCCGTTCGCCGCTGCGGCTTTGATCATGGCAAATTCGCCGCTGACGTTATACGCTGCCAGCGGAATCGAGGGGTAGGCCTGTTTGACGCGGTAAATAATGTCCAGATAAGCAAGGGCCGGTTTGACCATCAGCATGTCGGCCCCTTCGGCGACGTCGAGTGCCACCTCGCGGAGGGCTTCGGCCCCGTTGGCCGGATCCATTTGATAGGTCCGGCGGTCGCCGAACGCCGGGGCGCTTTCGGCCGCTTCTCGAAACGGGCCATAAAACGCGGACGAATACTTCGCCGCATAACTAAGAATCGGCGTCCCTGCAAAGCCCGTCGTATCCAGCCCACGCCGCAGGGCGGCGATCATGCCGTCCATCATGCCGCTGGGGGCGATCACATCGGCCCCGGCCCGGGCATGACTGACGGCTTGTTTGGCCAGGATTTCCAACGTCGCGTCGTTATCGACGTCCGGTTGGCCGGACTTGTCATTAACGATCCCGCAATGCCCGTGGTCAGTGAACTCGCAGAAACAAACATCCGTGATGACCAATAGCTTCGAGCCGGCCGTTTTAATGGCGCGGACTGCTTGTTGGACGATGCCGTTGTCGTCGTAGGCGTCGCTGCCGACGGCGTCTTTATGCTCGGGAATGCCGAACAGGATCACAGCGGGAATTCCCAACGCCTCAATTTCGGACACTTCGTCTGCTAAGAGGTCCACCGTGAACTGCGCATGGCCGGGCATCGAGGCGATATCGACGCGGCGGTTTTCACCGTGCCGTATAAACAGCGGCAAGATGAAATCATCCGGCGTAACGTGCGTCTCGCGGACGAGGTCCCGCAATTTCCGATGCGACCGCAAACGCCGCAGGCGGATGTTGGGGTAACCTGATGGTGGGGGATTGGAAGACAATATCGGGCCTACTTTTGTGCGGGGTGTCGATCAGTATTGTCGTAGCTGATCACCGATTCTCGTTGCGACCGTTGCGCCGTTGCGTGAGGCTCATTGTTATTTGGGAGAATCCCTCGTCCTGCATAGAAAGGTGCGTCCCGACGCACCCTACATTTCACCATCCTAGCCGGTTTTGGGGGTGGTTTGCCATGTTATCGGGGTTTCTCTTTCATTTGCCTCCCCGGTGCGGTTAAAATAGACGGGCCACCCCGGGGTCTACGATTTGTGACCCTCCCCCCTGAATTCCCACCCCACAGCCGACCGTTCGTGTTCTCATCATGCAACGATTTCGCACTCTTTTTGCCGTTCTGATTTTCGTCCTGGCGATGCTGCCGCTCTCCGTGTTTGCCGATGCGGGTGTGACCGGTTTGTCGATCTCACCCGGCGAAATCGTGCTACGGGGCCGCGGGGTGCGTCAACAGTTGATTCTCTCGGGTGAAACCGACGGGCGGTGGCAGGATTATACACGGCAGGCCGAATTTCGATCGCTGACCCCGGAGATCGTCGAGATCAACGAACGAGGCATCGTCACCGGGCTGCAGGATGGGGAAGGCAAGATTGCGGCCCGGGTTGGGGATTCGCAGGTCGAAGCGGTCGTGCGGGTGATCGATGCGGCGTCGCAGCCGCCGGTCAATTTGGAGTTGGATATTATTCCCATCCTGACCCGCGCCGGTTGCAATTCCGGGCCCTGCCACGGCAAGGCGCGGGGGCAAAACGGGTTTCAACTCTCCCTGCTCGGTTTCGATGCGGACTTTGACTACGAAGCGCTGCGGCACGAAGCCCGCGGGCGACGCTTGTTTTTCGCGGCTCCTGAATCGAGTCCGTTGCTTCGCAAAGCCGCAATGGTCGAGCCGCACGGCGGCGGAAAACGGCTCGACGCTGAGGGTGATGACTACGCGACGTTTGCCCGTTGGATCGCCACCGGCTTGCCGCGAGCGACGGCGGACGATCCGGTCCTCGAAAATGTGACGGTCACCCCCACCGAGCGGAAGATGCGTCCTGACGAACAACAGCAATTGATCGTGACGGCTCACTATTCCGACGGGTCTACCCGCGACGTCACGCGTTTGGCGCAGTTTCAATCCAACGAGGCGGCCGTTGTCGACGTGGACGAACAGGGGCTG
>CALFYU010000553.1 GCA_937952455.1 uncultured Planctomycetaceae bacterium | reverse complement strand
CGAGGAAAAACAGAGCGGGGTGACACTCGGCGCAACGGCCCTTGCCAAAGAAAATCTCCTCCCCTTTCAGTTCCAATTCGGTGGCTTTGTCGGGCCTCAGCTTGCCGAACTCATCGAGTTTCGGGGCCGGCGGAAAGTCGAACATATTTTGCATTTGGGCCATCATTGCCACCGCATCGGAGCGATTCGGCAGGTGCACTCCCTTCTTCGCCGCAGTCACGTGGTCACCATCGAAGTAGGCCGTCCGCTGTTCAAACTCGGAAAAGTCTTCCACGCTACGCAGCGAACGCTTCGAGCCGTGGATCTGCTGATTGAACATTCCGCGGAGACTGACGGTGTCAATACGAAAGCGGACTTCCTGCGGCCGCGTATCCGGGTTCAGGTGAAAGGCCGCGTTGGTATGGCCGTTGGTATGGCAATCGAGGCAGGTCACGCCCAGACTGGGATCTTTCACTTTGCGGTCTTCCGTCTGATTGAACTGCTGCTGCGGGAACGGCGTGAGCAGCAGTCGCATTCCCTCCATCTGCACCGGCGTCACTTTGCCCTTCAGCAATGCGTAATAGTTTTTGATCGTCAGTACCTTCCCTTGAGAGACATCTCCCAAATCCGGCCGGTTCGAGAGAAAAATCGGCGGCGGGAACTCCGGCGTGAGGTGTGTCGGCAAATCGAAGGCAACGTCGAAACGCTCTAGATCACGCGCTTCAGCCTTCTTGATCGCATCGATCTGCTCCTTGGGAAACACCATGCCGCCGGTTGCGTGCTTCGCGTGCGGCAGCGGACGAAAGCCCATCGGGAAGACGTTCCGCTGTTTGATCGTCGCCGGCGACATGCCGCCCAAGTCCTCCCAAGTGATGCCGTCGGGAAGTGTGACGCGGACGCCCTTTTGCACTGCTTTGCGCCCGGCCGACATCTTGACGTCCGACGGATTGTCGCTCAGGTCGTACCGTTGGTTAAGCAATTCTTCTTGGCGTTCCATCACCCCCGGTTTGTCGGACTGATCTGCTTGGAAGGTCTCCTCGAAATCCTTATCGATCACGACCGGCATATAGGTCTGACCGGGCAGATCGGATGACGTTGGTTTTTTCGTCTTGGCCTCCTGCGCCGTTGCCGTGACGTAGACGCTGGCGGCCACCAAGGCGAGTAGACCTGCGAACACTCTTGTCCATCGGTTGTGGTGGAAGTAGTTCATCGTAGACTCCTTATTGTTTCGGATTGTGGCCGTTTGCGCGCGGCTGAATCAGCGACTTGACAGCCGGTTTCAAAATCCTCTGACGCATCACGCCCACACCTGTATGACAGTTTCACGGACAGGCGCAACCGGTTTTTGAAACTGGTTCTCGGCAACCCCATGATTGCGCGTTCGACCGGCGAGATGTCTGTAATTTTGGCTACAGTGAAGCGGCGCCGGGCGGAGTTGATTCGGCTTTCCGCGAATCCCTCCTCGCTAATTGACGCAAATCCCATACCGGTGTGTTTTTCCCCACTCGAGGGCGGCGACGACAAACGCATTTTGGACCCACAAACGCGTTCAAGTACTGAATACCGCCCCGTGTCGGCGGTTACGCGAGCTGATCTCCCAGCGACCGGGTTGATTCGATGCCGACCACGCCGGTCGCAGGCTCGGCACCGCTCCTTACGGGGGCCGTCCTGGTTTTCGAAATGGGAGTTTATCCATTCGCTATCTCAAAACTCCGGAGAAACCTCGTCTTGCCCTGATTTGCCGGAACCGGTAAAACCCCCATCTCAAATTCGCGCGGCGGAGATGCCGCGCCGCGCATTCGGTTCACCTCACAGTCAAGGATGACGCACCGGTGTTAGCCAGCTTAGCCCGCACGTTCCCCTACATTTGGCCCTACCGCCGCCGTCTACTGGTCTCTGTCGTTTTTGCGATCGCCGTCGGCGTCCTATGGGGAACGAATCTTTCGATTGCGTATCCGGTATTTGAAGTGCTGTTGGGCCAGAAAAACATGGACCAGCACGCCGAAGAAAAAATCGAAGAACTTGAGCAAGAGAAAGAAAAACAGCGGAACGAAATTGCCAAACTGCAGCAGGAGTTGGAAGTCGCCGGTAGCATCAGAGCCAAATCTCGCATCGAATCGGAGATCAAACTCAATACCGACAAGCTGTCGGATACCGAGACCCGCCTCTCTTGGCACCGATGGCTGCAAGCACACGTCTATAAACATCTTTCCGAGGACCGCTTCAGCGCGTTCGCCGCGATCATGGGAGTGTTATGCGTGGCGACCATCATCAAGGGCATCTGCATTTTTGTGCAGGAATATCTCGTCGGCGGAGTCGTGCAGTTGAGCATCATGGACCTCCGCAAACGACTGTTTCGGAATACGCTGTCGTTGGACTATCAGACGCTGGCCGGTGAAGGGACGTCAGAGCTGACCTCCCGGTTTACATACGACATGGACGTGCTGACCAACGGGTTGTATCTCTTGGGGGGCAAAGTGGTCCGTGAACCGATGAAGGCCGTCGTTTGTCTGGGGGGAGCCCTGTGGGTGAACTGGCGGTTGACGGTCCTGTCATTCATCATCGCGCCGCTGGCGGGCATCGTCTTCTATCGTTTCGGACGCACACTCAAAAAGGCGAGCCACCGCTCCATCGAAAGCATGGCGCGGATGTATAAGGTGATCGGCGAAACGTTTGACTCGCTCAAAGTCGTGCTGGCGTTCAACGGCCAGCGGGCGCAGCGGCGGCGATTTCACCACGAGAACAAGACCTTCTTCCACAAGTCGATGAAGTTGGTCAAGATCGACGCGCTCACCAGCCCCACTACGGAGTTTTTGGGCTTGGTGGCCATTTCGTTGGGGCTGTTCCCGGCGGTCTATCTGGTGCTCAGCGGCGAGGAATCGATTTGGGGCATCCGCCTCACGGCGCGGCCGATGGTCTTTTCCGACTTGGCGTTGTTGTATTCGTTCCTGGTGGGAGTCAGCGACCCGGCGCGAAAGATGTCGAGCATCTATGCCAAGTTGAAGCGGGCCTCTGCGGCCGCCGATCGGATCTTCGCATTCATGGACCGTCAATCGGCGGTCGTCGAAACCCGCCAACCCAAGCAACTGCCACGGCATTCGGTGTCGGTTGAGTTTAACGATTTGAATTTCGCCTACCATTCCAAAGGGGGGCACACGCCTCCGTTGGTGCTCCGCGAAGTCAATATGTACGTGGCGGCCGGTGAAACCATCGGGATCGTCGGTTCCAATGGCTCCGGCAAATCGACGCTGATTAATTTATTGCCGCGGTTCTTTGACCCCGATCACGGCGCGGTGCTGATCGACGGCATCGATATTCGCGATGTGCGGCTGCGCGAACTGCGTGACCAAATCGGCATTGTGACGCAGGAGACGCTGCTTTTCGACGAAAGTATCGAAGCCAACATCCGCTACGGCAGCCCGCAGGCCAGCGACGCGGACGTGGAAGTCGCCGCCCGGCGAGCGCACGTGCTTGAATTCCTCACCAAATTGCCGGACGGGATCCGGACCCGCGTGGGGGAAAAGGGGGGCCGGCTATCCGGCGGTCAGCGGCAGCGGATCGCCTTGGCCCGGGCCATCCTCCGCAACCCATCGATCATGATCTTGGACGAAGCCACCAGCGCGATTGATTCGCATAGCGAACTGCTGATTCACGAAACGCTCGAAGAATTTGCCGCGGGGCGGACGACATTCATTGTCACCCATTCGCTGGGGCAAAGCATGTTGAACTTGGTGACGCGGATTGCCGTAATGGATCACGGCCAGCTCGTGGCGATGGGGACGCACGACGAACTGCTGGCAAGTTGTGAAATCTACCGCAAACTGCATCACGTGCAGTCCCAACAAAGGACGCCGCTGCAAGTGGTCGGCGGTTATAATGAAGAAAGCGTCATCTCTCCGGAAATCGACGTCGTGAGCGAACAAGAGCCCGGTCAGAATCCAGCCGGTCAGCGGCGAACGGGACGCACTTCACCGGTGAAGCACGATCCTCCGCATGGGGTCGATCCCCCTCGGCAGGGAGGGATGCGGAGAAAGATTCACTGACGCGGGATCCCGGCTAGGTTGTGTCGTTACCAAGTGTCCTGGGCGATCTGAGCAGTAACCGGAACTTGTGCCGTGACCCGCTAAGAAAATCACTTAGGCGTTCGACCGGCGGAGCGGGTTGATGTTGCCGGAGAGAACCCAAGTCGGTGAGCATTTCTGCGACTGCGGATCGATCTTTTGAAAATCATCAGAAAATCC
>CALFYU010000552.1 GCA_937952455.1 uncultured Planctomycetaceae bacterium | reverse complement strand
TCGTCGCCGCGCATGCGGACTTCGACGTGAATCAGCGGATTTTCGCCGGCATACTTGGCGGCGTTGTCCAGCAGATTCGTAAAAATCATCTCCAGATCGCGATTGCGGGCGTGGACGGTACAGGGCACCAGATCCAGTTCGACCTGGTCGTCGCCCAATTGGAACCGGCGGGCGACGATCTCTACGCAGCGAGTCAAACAGTCTTCCACGTCGACGTCCCGCGGGGCGTCCTCAGGCTCCGCATGATCCAAGCGGGCGGCGACCAACAGGTGGTCAATGAGCGCATCGAGCCGCCGCACGTCGTCGAGCATGAACCGGTGAAACTCGCGCTGCTGCTGCAGGTCGACCTCGCGCATGTCGAGCGTCTGCAGGTACAACTTGATGGAGGCGATCGGGGATTTCAGTTCATGGGTCACGGCATCGATGAAGTTCGCCTGCCGCCGGCTGAGATTGACTTCTTTGAGCGTCAGAATGAGATAGATGATGACGCCGATCAATACCAAAGAGAAGAAAATCGCGCCGAGGATCAGCATGCCCCATTCTTGGGCGGAGGCCTGATTGATGATCCAAATGACCAACAGCGCAACAACCAGCGCGACGATGATCACGCCGAGCACGATCGGCCATTTGCGAGAGGAATAGTGAACCATGGCAAACATCAACCCGCGGGAGACGCCCCGCGAAAGTTCACCCAGAATGAAGTGCGACGCACCGGCAGCCCGGCCGGTCTTTGGCATTATACCAGCAATTCGCCGGCGCGTCCCTATTCTTTCGCGACTGGCGCGGCGGGGGCAAATTCCCTATAATCAAGTTTCCGGCGGGCAAGTTCGCCGGCAATACTTAAAGTCATTGTGGGTACTGTCGTGAAGCGCAATTTTCTTAGATACGGACTGCTGCTGCTCATCTCATCATCGAATAGTGCGGCCGTGACGGCGGAAGAGAACCGTCCCGACGTGAGCGAACCGTTTCCATACGGTGTGGCTCCGATCAATTACGATGACGAGACCACCAGCGACCCGGTGGCTGCCCTCGGCAAGAAATTACAGGCCGGCCGGCTGGAGTTTAAATTTGACAAATCGCACGGCTATCTGCAATCGCTGCTGCGGGCGCTGGAGATCCCTGTCGAGTCGCAAGTGTTGGTGTTTTCCAAAACGTCGGTCAACCGACGGCACATCAGCCCCAAAACCCCGCGGGCGATTTATTTCAACGATCAGACTTACGTCGGTTGGACCCCCGGCAGCAATGCCTTGGAGATTTCGACGGTCGACCCGCAAAAAGGAGCGATTTTCTACACGTTGCGACAGACAATCGACGAGCCGCCGCGGTTCGCGCGGGCGAAGAATTGTCTCACCTGCCACGTCACGACCAACAGCCTGCAAGTGCCGGGCCATCTGGCACGGTCCTTCTTCACCGATGATCGGGGCGAGCCGCTCCACGGGCGTTCGCTGATCAACCATGACAGCCCGCTCAAGGACCGCTGGGGCGGGTGGTACGTCACCGGCAGCCACGGCGAACAACCCCATATGGGCAACGTGATCGGGGCCGACGCCGCGCGCGGATTTGGCGAGAATCCCCTATTGCATGGCAACGCGGCCGAATTGTCCTCTTATTTCGAAGTACGGGCTTATCTCGCGCCGCACCGTGACATCGTGGCCTTGATGGTTCTGGATCATCAGACGTATCTGCAAAACCTGCTGACGCGGTTAAATTATGAAACCCGCTTGGAGCGGACGCCGACCGTCGAGGATTTTCTGCTGCGGTATCTATTTTTTATCGACGAGCCGCCGCTGACCGAGGAAGTGATCGGCGAAGGTGGTTTTACGGAGGCGTTCGAGTTCGTCGGACCACAGGATTCCCACGGACGTTCACTGCGGCAATTCGACCTGCAAACGCGGCTGTTCAAGTATCGACTGAGCTATCAGATCTACACGCCGGCATTTCGGCAACTCCCGGCCACCGCCAAGGCCAGTCTCTACCAGCGGATCTGGAACGTGCTCAACGGCAAAGAGCCGGACGCCGATTATCTGGTGCTTCCCGAGGCCGAGCGGCAGGCGATTCTGGAAATTTTGCGGGAGACCAACGACGACCTGCCGGCCTATTATCATTGAGTCTGCCTGCCGAAGCGCGGCGAGAAAGCGCGCAAAAAATTCGGCCGCGCCGCGAGGGGACTCGGCGCAGCCGTTCTGCTTTTGAATTGGCAGCCTGAGTTGCCTATTTCAGGTCGTCCATGGTGTCGTACGCCATATATCCCACGACGGCGCCGCCGATGATGAGACAGATGTCCATCACGGGGCTGAACTTGCCAAAGGGAAATCCGGTGATCACGTCCACCAACGCGATGGCGGCCACCAGTCCCGAAACCGCCAATGATACGACAACAATTTTTTTCGCCATGCCTGGTTCCGTCGCCCGCGATTTCTACAGGGGGAAATCTTGCCTTAATCACCCAGTATATGCGGGTCCCCGCGCCGGATTCCAGTCGGGAACTTGTCCGAACCGACCTTTTTTGGGTCGAAACCGCCACAAAACCGGCACAGCCCCCATCACCCGTCGTTCAGGTTGTTCATTCGCCGCTATCGGCGCTTGTGTTTTTCGAATCGGTCCATCGCGTGCCGCGGGAGAGCGCCGAGTTACCAAATTTCTCTCGGATCGCGTCGCGAACCCCGTCCAAGCGGCCTTGACGCTCCGTCTCCTCATCCGCGAACAACGTCCCCTGCCGCTGCGTTCGATCCTCGAAATTACTCACGCCCATACCCAATAGCCGCACCGGCGGCAACGGGTCGGGAAGTTTCGTCGCCAACAGTTCCGCCGCCGTCTCCCACAACATCTGTGTGACATTTGTCGCGGACGGTAAGGAGTGAGCGCGTGTGATCGTGCGGAAATCGGCGAAGCGGACCTTCAATTGTACGGTCCGTCCGCGCAGTTTCTGTCGCCGCAGCCGCCGCGCCACCTGCTCCGTCAATTCCAACAGGCAGGCCCGTAGAATTTCGGGGTCGCCAATATCGTGCGCAAAGGTCGTTTCGTGCGAAATCGATTTCGCCAAATGGTCCGGCACGACCGGCCGTGGGTCGCGGCCGTGGGCCAGTTCCCACAGATGGTCCCCCTGCTTGCCGAAATGGTCGCGGAGAATGGTTACGTCTACCTGCCGCAACTGCCCGATCGTCTGCACCCCGAGTTTGTGCAGCACGCGCTGCGAGACCTCGCCCACACCCCACAGCCGTTCGATCCCCAGCGGATCGAGAAAGGCCTCGACACAGTCGGGGGGGACATAAACGAAGCCGCGCGGTTTGCGGAGGTCGCTGGCGATTTTGGCCAGGAATTTGTTCGGCGCCACGCCGACCGACGCCGCCAAGTGCAGTTCCGCTTCGATCGCCTGCTGAATCCGGCGGCCGACGTCACAGGCGGAACCGAACAGCCGTTCGGTTCCCGACACGTCAAGAAAGGCCTCGTCCAGCGAGAGCGGTTCGATGGTTGGCGTGAACCGGCCGAAGATTTCGCGAATCTGGCGGGAGACGCTCGCGTAATGCGCCATGCGGACCGGCAGGCAAACCGCGTGCGGACAGAGTCGCCGGGCAGTGACCGCCGGCATCGCGCTGTGCACCCCAAACTGCCGAGCTTCGTAACTGGCCGCCGCCACGACTCCGCGGCCTTCGGGCGTACCCCCGACGATCACCGGCCGCCCCCGCAACTCCGGCCGATCCCGCTGTTCCACCGACGCGTAGAACGCGTCCATGTCGATGTGGAGGATCATGTCGTTTCAAATCAAGCTCACGCAACGGCGCAACGGTCGCTACGGGTTTCTATGGTTGTCAGTTGGAGTGGTTTGTCGATGGGACTTTCCACATTCTTACTCCTCTAGTTGATTGACGACTCGGGAGATTCCGTTTTTCAGTAATTCGCTGCCGAAATTGATCAATAGGCCCAGACGACAATCGGCGATTCGGAGGTACGTCAGTAATTGTTTCTTATGAACGGGTGCTACGTGTTCCGTAGATTTCAATTCAACAATCAGTTTTCCCTCGACGACCAAGTCCGCACGATAGCCCTGACTGCCGCTGACTTGGATATATTCGTCGTCGCCGTGTTGAACGGACCCTT
>CALFYU010000551.1 GCA_937952455.1 uncultured Planctomycetaceae bacterium | reverse complement strand
GTCGGTGAGGCTCTTGGGCCGGTCATAACGAAAATCGAGCCGCAGCGTGAAATTGCGGTAACTCTTTTTCGTCGCGAGATAACCCCGTGGCCGTCCTTTGCAGCGGATCGTGTGCCCCTTGATCGACCACGTCTCCGCTTCGCCGACGGGGACGGTGAATTCGCTCATGTCTTCGTTGTTGGCGAGAAACACAAATCCCTCCTCGAGTTCAAACGGCGGCTCTTTCTCAACGGCCGGGGGAGACACCGGTTTGGAAGCATCAGCCGTGCCGGTCGGTTTCTCTACGGCGGGACTGCAAGCGGATAACAGACCGCACAATGCAAACAACAAACAACACACGCACAGTGTATGACGAGACATCGCGGCTTCCTGATTGGCGGGTTCGAGTGTGACTCCAGTACTAAATGTGACGGCTATCGCCGCATTGTAATCGTCCCTCAGCGCGAATCCAAACCGACGGCTTTGCCGTCGCAATCGACGTCCAAAAAGATTGCGGGACCGCATGGAACCACGTTTGGCATGATCCAAACGTCTACTGAGATGCGAGAGTCCTGCGACGACGGCAAAGCCGTCGGTTTGGGAAGGGTGCGTTGGGATTGTTTCGCGGCGGTTGTTATGATGGCGGCGACGCATGCCAGAATGACTTATCCGAGAGCGACACGATGAACGAAACTCCGCCGGTGAAATCGTCTTTCCTGAGTATTTTTCGTGCCGTGGGACCGGCGATCATTGTCGCGTCGGTGGTTGTCGGGCCGGGCAGCATTCTCACCAGTTCCAAGATCGGCGTCGAGTTCGGCTACAGCATGGTCTGGGTGTTGTTCCTCGCCGTGCTGTTGATGATGGGGATGACGGCCCTCTCGTCCCGGCTGGGGGTCGTGCTCGAAGGAACGCTGTGCGACGAATTGGCCCGCCGCGCCGGGCGGCCGTTTGCGGCCCTCGCGGGGATTTCACTTTTCTTGATCGCCTCCTGTTTTCAATTCGGCAACAACCTCGGCGTGCTGGCAGCGATTGAGCCGTTTGTAAAGAGCACCGACGTTGCCGCCGATGCGAGTTTCTTCGCCAAGGTGACGACCTGGCCGAATCTGTTGGTGATCGGTTTGAACGTGGTCATCATTTGCGTGCTGCTGGGCTTTCAACATCTGTATAAGCCGGTTGAGAAGATGATGATGTTTCTGGTCGGCCTGATGTTCGTCGGCTTCGCTGCAAATTTGATCCTGGCAGCGCCGTCGCCGGTGGAGATTGTCCGTGGTTTGATCCCCAGCCTGCCTGCAAAAAAAGAAGGGGTCGACCTGATGACGCGGTTCGCTCCCTTGATCGGCCTGTTCGCCACGACGTTCTCGGTGGCGGGCGCGTTTTACCAATCCTATCTGGTCCGCAAGAAAGGCTGGACGACCGCCAATTTACGGCAAGGGGCGATCGACTCATCGGTCGGCATCGCCGTGCTGGGATTGATTACGCTGATGATCATGCTCACCGCCGCGTCGGTGTTGCACGGCAAATTGAAAGGGGACGACCTCAAATCGGCCGCCGACGTTGCTCTGCAACTGGAGCCGATATTCGGCGAGCAGGCGTTTCTGGGTAAGAGTCTGTTCTGCATGGGCCTGTTCTGCGCCGCATTCAGTTCGTTTATGGTCAATGCCATGATCGGCGGTTCGATGCTCTCTGATGGATTGGGACTGGGCGGTGACATGGATGCGGTGTGGCCCAAAGTGGGGACGATCTTGGCACTGTTGACCGGGATGGTGATTGCGGTGGCGATCAAGGCGTTTGGGTTTAACACAGTGAACCTGATTATCTTCGCCCAAGCGATGGTGGTCATCGCCTTCCCGGTCCTGGCGGGCTCGATGTTGTGGCTGGCCACGCGTCCCGATCTCACCGGGGATCGCGCGGTCCCCGGTTGGCTGAAAGCGATCGCCGCGCTCGGTCTGTTGATCACGCTGGGGCTGGCGGTGCGGACGTCGCTGTCGGTCTACGAAAAACTCGCCGCAACGCTCTAACAAGGCCCGTCGCGAATTTTTGTCTGCGCGGGGCTCCGGACCTCGCAATATAGGCCTGAGGCCTGAGGTGACAGGCTTGAGGGGGCAGGCCGTCGGCTGTAGACCTTAGGCTTTAGGATTGGCATGCTTATGTTGCTAGCCGTCCGGCCAAGATTTTCTGGCCACTGACCACCGGCCACGGACCACTCTGCCGCGGTCCCTTCTCATCCGCCCCCGCGTCTGCTAAAACTAGTGCGTTTGGCGGAACGTCCGGTGTCCGCGCCAAACCTGCATGCCTGCCGATCTGTTTGACGCCGACCACACTAGATGAACTGAGCCGCACTCCGCCCATGCCTGTTGCCAAACTCGCTCTGGAAGATGGGACCGTTTTTACTGGGGAAAACTTTGGTGCCGTCGGCGAAATTTCCGGCGAAGTGGTGTTCAACACCAGCATGACCGGTTATCAGGAGATCCTCACCGATCCGTCCTATCGCGGCCAGATCGTCACGATGACCTATCCGCTGATCGGCAATTACGGCGTCAATCCGGAGGACGTCGAAAGTTCCGGTTTAAAGCTTTCAGGATTCATCGTCCGCGAACTCAGCCGCCGCCGCAGTAACTTCCGCGCCTCCCAGTCGCTGGAGGATTACCTGGCCGAGGCGGGGATCATCGGGCTGGCCGGCATCGACACCCGGGCCCTGGTGAAACACATCCGCACCGCCGGGGCGATGACGGGTGTCCTCTCCACGACCGATCTTGATGACGAGTCGCTAATCGCCAAGGCCAAGTCCAGCCCAGGGCTCGTCGGCCGCGATCTGGTCCGCGAGGTGATTCCGGACAAGTCCTTTGACTGGGACGAAAGACTATCTCCCTGGGCCACCTACTCCGGCGAAGGTCAGACTCCGTCTCAGGACGGCGATCGCCAACCGCATGTCGTGGCCATCGACTACGGCATGAAATGGAACATTCCGCGCCATCTTGCTGACATGAACTGCAAGGTGACCGTCGTCCCCGGGACGGCCACCAGCGAAGAGATCCTGGCGCTTAACCCTGACGGTGTGTTTCTCTCCAATGGTCCGGGCGACCCGCGGCCGCTGGACTATGCCATCCGCACGATTCAGGAACTGCTGGGCAAAAAACCGATCTTCGGCATCTGCTTGGGGCAACAACTGCTGGGGTTAGCGACCGGGGCGGAGATCTATAAGCTGAAATTCGGCCATCGCGGCGCCAATCAACCGGTAAAGAATATGGCGACAGGGTGTGTCGAGATCACGTCGCAGAACCATGGGTTCGCGCTCGATGCAAAATCGATGCCCGACGACGTCGAAGTGACCCACGTCAATCTCAACGACGACACGGTCTCAGGCATTCGCCACAAGACGTATCCGGCGTTTGGCGTCCAATACCACCCCGAGGCTTCCGCCGGTCCGCACGACAGCCGTTATTTGTTCGAGCAGTTCTATCAGTCGATGATCGCCGGTTGATGTGCGCCGCCGACAATGCACGTTACATGCGGACCCAATCTTTGAGATGTGCGTGCTCAAAGATCATTTCGTGCTGAATTTTCAGGTCCTGTCCCATTCCGGCCTCTGACGCCCGCTCGTACATCGCTACCGCGATGGCCACGTCGACGTAGGCCAAACCGACCGCATTGAAATAGATCCGCTCGTCGTCGTTTTCCCGACCCGGTTGTCGGCCCGTCAACACGTCGACCAGATTCCCGTGGATGTCCACGTCGGTCAGTTCGCCGGCTTGGTACATGCGGCTCAGCGTCTGCGTGCGATGTTTGACCGTTTCCCAATCATCGCAAACGATCTTGTCGCACAACTTGGCAACCGCATACTCGTCTTCCCAACCGCCGACATGGCTATAGAAGACGCCCGGCTTTAGCCAATCCGCTTTGAGCAGCGGCGCTTGAGCGCTCGTGGCTGTGACCACGACATCCGCCCCGCTGATGGCTGCCTGCAGGTCGGATTCGGTCCCCACGATTTCCATGTCCGGCAGTATTGGCGACATTTCTTTGAGGAATTGTGCTTCCTCGGCTGGGAGTTTCGCGGCGACGCGGCAGCGGCGCAATGACGGGAGCGCAGTTTTCATGGCGATCAGATGCATTTTTGCCTGTTCGCCGGCGCCGATAAATCCGATGGTTTCCGCATCCCGCCGCGCCAGATGTTTGGCGGCTAGTGCCCCCATGCTGCCCACGCGGATGTTCGAGCACAGGGTCCCCTCCATGAACGCGATGGGGAAACCGTGCTCGATTTCCGAGAGGATGATGACCGCCGAAAGGTTTTGCACCCCGAATTTTTCAGGATTCGGCGGAAAGACCGATACCCATTTCACTCCGCAAATCCTTCGCGTTTTGAATGTTGCGGGCAGGCAATTGATGCGTTCCTGAGTATCGTCATTAAAGATCTGCACGATCTTGTCAGTAAAAAGTACGTCTCCCTGATCAAACGCGATGATCGCCTGCTCCGCGGCCGCCATGGCCATGCGGATATCTAAGCAGCCTGCCCCCAGCAGGTCCTCCTGGGAATAATACTGGCAGTGAATCTCATGCGATAGCACGATGTTGACCTCTCGGCAAATCGACGGTGGTCTATTGTTGGTCCATACAATTCCGCAGGAACTTTGTGACCCGTTGCGGGCTGATGATCCCCACGATGTTCTCATCGACGTCGACCACCGGGACATGCCGGTAACCGCTGACCGCCATTACGGCGAGTGCCGATGCGGCCGACTGATTTTCATCGACGTACACCGGATCGGGCGTCATGATGTCGCGCACCGGCTTGTCCTGGACCGCCTCGTATTCGAGGGCGACTTTGTCCAGAATGTCCCGGTCGCTGACGACGCCGACCAGCTTGCCTCCCGCTTCGACCAACACGCAGGCGATCCCTTCGCCGACAAGTGTCTTAAGCACTTCGGCGACCGTCGAGTCAGCCGAGACGCGGGTGCAGGGCTGTGATTGAATCGCCAGGACGGTTTCTTCGTGCAAGGCCCGCTCGATGGGGTCATCGAATTTGGGCGGATCGTAGTTCTCCAGCGGATCCTGGAATTCGCCGTCTTTGGCGTTGCTGCTGGACATCGCTTATGCTCCTTCCCGTTCTTCCGGATACGGCTTGGTTCCCACTCGCTGGACAAGTACCTCGCCGGGAAAATGTTCGGCCACGTATTCCATCAATCCCTTTTGTCCCGTCAGTCCGACGACCTTGCCATCGTCGTCCACAACGACCACGAACCGCACATTCTTGGCTTCCATGGCGGCAAGTACGGTTTCGATGGGGTCGCTGGTTTTTACCCAGGGAAACGTTTTCGCCAGATGCGATTCGATCGGCGTGTCGATTTCGGCCGGATCCCGCGCGACGAGTGCCCGTAGCATCGCTTCGGTGAACATACCCCGCGGTTTCCCGTCGCCGTCGAGGGAGATCGCGCAGCCCAAGTTCGCCTCCCGCAATTGCAGGACAACATCGCGGACCGTACCCCCGTCCTGAATGACCACGACCGGCCGCAACTCCAGCCGGCTGACGGTTTCTTTGTTCATGTCTTCGAAAAGCCCCATGTTCGGTCCTTTCAAAACCGGGGATTAGGGATTGTGCCGCGTCGATACCGGTCGTGGCCGCATTTGCCGGCCCTGTTGAATGAAGGAGACTTGGGGAACCCATCGCGATTCACCCCACCCGCCCATCCACGCTGCCCTCGCGGCGCAAGTCTCCCACTGGTGGAAACGTAAACGTTTTCGTTGGCGCAAAACAATGCGCCGAAGCATGCGGCCCGCCCTGGGCCGGCTCCACCGCCGATCGAAACCGCGATCCGCGGGAGCCATATTGGGCGATTATACGCAGGATCTGCCCGGGCGAGCAAGGCGGTGAATCCTTGTGCGCGGCTCGATTTCCGTGATCCAACGCCGCGTGTTTTGCGTTGTTGCTAGCGGCGACCGCACGACGGCAGCGCCGTGTTTCCCGTCCGTCTCTGGCATCGTTGTCGCAAGATAGTTAAAGTTTGAAATTGCCGCAGCAATTCGCTGCGGTTTCGGTGCACGATCATTGCTTACACTCGGAAGGACGCATCCTCATGGCAGATGAAGCCACCTCACCCGCTCCGGAAATCGATCATTCTGCTCCCCCGCCGCCGGGCGGCCCGCCCAAGAGCATCTTTTTGATTTCCTATCCGAAAGTGGTCTTTCTCTACCCCAGCTTGTTGACCGCTCTGTTTTGCGGTTTGTACATGACCTTCTCGGGCGCTACGGCCGACGATCCGAGTGCCGTGATCGTCACGTCGCTGTTTTTGTGCGTGCTGACCGTCAATATGATCGTGCTCAGCTTCGACTTTCCTCGTACAACCTCGCTGACATTGTTCTTCTTTATTGCCGCCGCCGTGACCATCGGAATACTGGTGTTTCGCTCGTATCCGGACCTGGTTCCGGCGATCACCAACTTTTTAAAGCTCTTCCACCCCGTCGCAAACTCACACTTTTACTACATTTTCGCCGGGGCGATTGCACTGATCTTTGTGGCGGTGGCGATCAACGTCCAGTTCGACTATTGGGAAGTCCGGCCGAACGAATTGTTGCACCATCACGGCATCCTCAGCGACTTGAAGCGGTACTCGGCGCCGCACTTGCGAATCGACAAGGAGATCAACGACGTCTTTGAATACCTGCTGTTGCGGTCGGGGCGCCTGATCCTGCAAGCCCGCGGAGAGAGCCGGGCGATCATTTTGGAGAACGTGTTCTTCATCAATCGTAAGGAAGAACAACTGACCCGCATGCTGGGCGCTCTGCAGGTGCAGGTCCGCGGCGACGCCGACGCGCACTGAGAAAAGTTGAGAAAACGCTCGATAGCAACGCTTCGTCGACGGCTAAACTCGACCTCTCAAATGACAATACGGCGCCGGGACGTGTGGCCACCGGCGCCCTGTTGCGGTACAAGCCCCACCGAAGGAAATCGCACGGAAGGAGCACGGCGTCGATCACATGGATCAGGCCATTGGCACACTCGATGTCAGCCTGGATCACCGTCGCGTTGTCGATTTGCACGCGGTCGCCTTCGACTTTGATCGCAACCGCTTCGCCATTGACGGTCTTGGCGGTCTTCATTTTCGCGACATCTGCGGCGGTGACGCGTCCCGGGACGACATGATACGTCAGAATCGCCTGCAGTTTCTCGCGATTCTCCGGCTTGAGCAGATCCTCGACCGTACCAGCGGGCAGTTTGGAGAAGGCGTCGTCGGTCGGTGCAAATACGGTAAACGGTCCTTTTCCTTTCAACGTTTCGACCAAGCCGGCCGCCTTGACGGCCGCAACGAGCGTCTCGAACGACTCGGCCGCAATCGCCGTATCGACGATGTCCGCCTCGGCGGGAGCCGATGCGGCGGACTCCGTCGACTTCTTCGGCGGCAAGATCACCGCATCAATCACGTGAATGATCCCGTTGCTGCAGGCGATGTCCGTCTTGACGACGGTGGCGTCGTTGAGCTTGACTTTCCCCTCGTCCACGGCGATGGCGACTTCTTGACCCTGCAACGTTTTCGCCGATTTCAGCTTCACCACGTCCTTCGCGGCGACTTTGCCGGGGACGACGTGGTACTTCAAGATCGCCTGTAAGGTCTCTTTGTTCTCCGGTTTCAACAAATCCTGCAGCGTTCCTTCGGGAAGTGTGGTGAACGCTTTATCGGTGGGAGCAAATACGGTGAACGGGCCATCGCCTTTCAGGGCCTCCACAAGTCCAGCCGCTTTGACGGCGGCGACCAATGTCTTAAACGACCCCGCCTTGACGGCCGTGTCGACAATGTCGGGATGAGACGCCCGCTTTGTAGCCGTCGCAGGAGCCTGTTGGCCGGGGCGGTAGTAGGCGACATATTGCCGCGAATTGTGTGAGTAACCATAGTACGTCTGTCGACCGTTGCGGCAATCCCCCGCAGCCGCGACGGATGCCGAAGCCATGACGCCGACGAGTGATAGTGACAGCAGAGTGCGCATAGTTTTCCCCTCGGAAAAATGTGTGGAGTGGTGCAAGTCGGGCGCGGAATATTTTGTCCGGTCCCAAACCTCGCAGACGGACATTCACCAGACTCGCGCGACGAGCGGAGTCGGTGTGCGCCGCAGAAGATGTTGCCATCGGTCGCCGGAATGAGTTGTCTGTTTGACTTGTACCTCTGCTTCCGACGCTCACAATGTTTGTAGGCCGATCCGTGCGGGAGGCAATGTGTCGTCGGACGGAATTTTGCGATCGAGCGACAAAGCCATTGTCGTCTGGCAATTGCGGGATGTCGCGTCGTACCCTAAGGCACCGCGACGGCGTCCGACGGCAGACTGCGCGGGCGAGAGTGGAGCCCAAGGGGCTCTGCGGAGAGGAGGGCGTTTGGAAGGTTTCGCCGTTCCTCTGCCCGAAAGCGTGACCGGCAGGTGCACAGAGCGAACTAACGCCGGTGGCTCATCGCCCGCCGAATTTCCTTTTGTGCCGTGTCCTTCTTGAGCTTGTCGCGCTTGTCGTGAAGTTTGCGGCCGCGGGCGGTGGCCAGTTTGACTTTGGCGACCCCCGCCTTGAAATACATCGACAGCGGCACCAGTGTCAGGCCATTCTGCCCGGCCGCTTCGGCGAATTTGCGAATTTCCCGGCGATGCAATAACAGTTTGCGGGTTCGCTTCGGCTCGTGGTTCATCAAGTTTGCCTGGGGGTACTCGGCAATGTCGCAGCCGACGAGGTAGACCTCGTTCCCCTGCACGCGACCGTACGCCTCATCGAGGGAGACCTTGCCGCCACGGGCACTTTTGACCTCGCTCCCCTGCAGCACGATCCCGCACTCCAGTTCGTCCAAGATTTCATATTGATGCCGCGCCTTGCGGTTGCGGGCGATCGTCTTGAAGTTAGGATCCTCGGTCGGCTTTTTCTTTTTGTTGCTCTTTTTTCCCATGTTGTCATTTCCCGGCAGCGCGACGCACAGTTGGCGCGGTCGATTTCATGATGCGCGTCGATTTGTTCTGTATCGTAAGGTGCGTCACGACACACCCTCCCTGGGGCTGGTCGCGAATTTGTGGTGTCTTTCGTTAGAGATGCAATTCGGCGGTCAAGTTCGCTATTATAGGTGACAACTCGGCGGAAAATCACCCCGGCCGGGTTGAACATCGCACTCGCTTAATGAACCGAAAGCATCAACATGGCGAAAACACGGAGTTTCTGGCGGCGTTCGGCCAAGACGTTTATGATCTTTATCGGCTGGCTGGCCATCTTTTATTTGACCGATCGCCCCGTCCCGGCAGCGGCGTCCGATTTCGCCTTTGAAATCACGTTTGACGCCGCCGTCCACGACGAACCCTATACCGGTCGCGTCTATCTGTTTTTCAGCCAACGCGAAGACCCGCCCCCTCGGTTTGGACCGAATTGGTTTCGCCCGGAGCCGTTTCTCTCCGTGCCGGTCAAGAACTGGCGGCCCGGCATGCCGCTAAAAATTGTCCCCCGCAAGATGCAGGACCTGCGGACGTTTCCTAAGTCGTTTGCCGATGTTTCGCTGGACGGACTCTATGCCCAGGCGGTCGTGCGGTTCAATCCCTTTGAGCGCGAAGTCGGTCAGGGGGCCGGCAATGGATATAGCAATGTGGTCCGCATCGACGGCAAAGCAGGCGCCGCCCCGCTACGTCTGAACGTCGACCAACTCGTCGAGCCGCCCGAGTTCCAGGAAACGAAATGGTGCAAAGAAGTGGTCCTCCGCAGCAAACTGCTCAGCGACTTTTACGGCCACGACGTCGACATGAAAGCGGCCGTGGTTCTGCCGGCGAGTTATTATGACGCTCCAATGCGGCGTTACCCCGTGATCTATCAGATCCCCGGATTCAGCGGCACACACTTTCACGGACGGCGCAGTCAACCAGTGGAAGAGGACAACGATGAAGGAGTCGAGTTCATTCGCGTGATGCTCAATCCCGATTGCCCGCGGGGTCATCACGCGTTTGCCGATTCGGCCAATAACGGTCCGGTGGGAGAGGCCCTGGTTACGGAATTGATCCCGCACATCGACCGTGAATTTCGCACCATTCCCGAGCCGGCGGCGCGATTTCTCACCGGACATTCCTCAGGCGGCTGGTCGAGCCTGTGGTTGCAGGTGGCATACCCAGATTTCTTCGGCGGCACCTGGAGCACGGCCCCTGACCCAGTTGATTTTCGTGACTTTCAACAGATCGACCTGTATCGCGACGGCGAGAATATGTACGTCGACCGGGACGGCAACCGGCGGCCGATTGCCCGCATCAACAATCGGCCGGTGTTGTGGTATCAAGACTTCGCCGATATGGAATGGGCCTTAGGCTACGGCGGGCAATTGCACAGCTTCGAAGCGGTTTTCAGCCCGCGTGGCGAGGACGGAACTCCACGCCCTGTTTGGGACCGAGAAACCGGCGCGGTCGATACGGAGGTCGCCAAGACCTGGGAGCAATACGACATCCGTTTGGTTCTGGAGCAGAATTGGGAAACGCTCGGCCCCAAACTGAAAGGAAAAATCCACATCTTCATGGGGGATGAGGATACCTTCTACCTAGAGGGAGCAACGGTATTGCTCAAGGAGGCGCTGGAAAAACTGGGGAGCGATGCGGTCGTGGAAATCTATCCCGGCAAAGACCACGGCAGCCTGATGACGCCCGAGTTAATGGCCCGCATTCGCAGCGAAATGGTCGACACCTTTCTGCGCGAATACCCCCTCGGCGGGCCGTAGCGCTTCGTCGCACCTAACAAAACCGGGTGCCGTGGCTGGCTTTTCCAGCAGATCTTCGCGACTGGAGTGCTGCGTGCCGGCACACCGTGTGGTCACGCCCAGTTGCTCACCACCGGCACGAAATCCGTGTTTTTGCGCATCTGCGTCTGGAACGGAGCTTTGGGCGTGCGGACCGGCGGATCGACGATGTGTGTTTGAATCCGCCGATCGACTTGCTTGGCGATCTCCCGCTGTTTATTCGCTTCTCGTCGGCGTAAGGTTTCCTGGCGGACGATCGCCATACCCAAATACGAAATCAACGCGACCGTGACCCCCAGATACAAGACGGCAGAGGGGGTCGCGGGAATGCCGTTGCCGATCAGCATACCGACCTGATAACTGAGGAGAATGACGATCGTACTGCGGCTGATCAGCGGACGTTCGTCGGCCGAAGATTTGGCGCTGGGATTTGGAGTGGGTTTCATAGGGCGATCTCCCGGGGAAGGGAAGGTGCCGCCGCGTCGGGTGTTCAATTTGAACGGGGAAGCGGCCGGGGGGGACGAGGGAGACGTCCATCCGGTGGTGTCTCCTCGAGGTACGCGCGAAAGTGTACCCCACAAAAATTCGCTCGCGTCGGATTTCGCGATTACAATCTGGTTATGCGCCCAACTTCTTCGGCGGTTAGTCGGATGGTACCGGTTGTAGTGTTGTAATGGGGGGGCGACAAAGCCATGTTGCCAGAAACTGCGTTTCCTGTTATTGCTCGGGCCAATTGGGCGATGGTTGGGGTTGGACGCCCCCCATCCTGGGCATATCATCCAAGCGTTATCGTCCGCATGGTCTGGGGACGATTCTTCGGGGGCCGCTGACGAACGGCGGATGCCCGGCGGATGTGCCGGGTCGCATCCACTTCGCTCGCGACAATTTTGTTGAAATCGTCTTTGAAAACTTTGAAATCGGTTTGTTGACGGGGTGCGAAATGGCGGTGGATGTTGATTCGGCCCAGATGGATTCGACGCGTGTCGATTTAAAACAGTACGGAATCACGGTCGAGACGGTACACCACAACCTGTCCCCCCCGCTGCTGTACGAAAAAGCCATCGTCCGCGGCGTCGCAAAAATCAGTTCCACCGGCGCGCTGGCCATGCTCTCCGGCGAAAAGACCGGTCGCAGCCCCAAGGACAAACGCATTGTTGACGGGCCGGAAACAACCGGCGACATCTGGTGGGGCAACGTCAATATCAAACTGAAGCACGACAGCTTTATCCAAAACCGGCAGCGGGCGATCGATTATCTGAACTCCCGCGATTACGTCTACGTAGTCGATGGCTACGCCGGATGGGATCCCCAATATCGACTGAAAGTACGGGTTATCTGTTCGCTGGCCTATCATGCGTTGTTCATGCACAACATGCTGATTCGCCCGACCGAAGAAGAGCTGGCGGAATTCGGCGAGCCGGATTTCGTGATCTTCAACAGCGGTGCCGCTGCCGCTGACCCTCAGGTCGAAGGTGTGACCTCCACCACGAGCGTGGCGGTTAGCTTTGAGGACCGCGAGTTCGTGATTCTCGGCACGCAGTACGCCGGCGAAATGAAAAAGGGCGTGTTCACCGTCATGAACTACCTGATGCCCAAGATTGGCGTGCTCTCAATGCACTGCAGCGCCAACCAAGGCGCCGACGGGGACGTCGCCCTCTTTTTTGGACTTTCCGGAACGGGCAAGACGACCCTCTCCGCCGAACCCTCCCGTGCGTTGATTGGCGACGATGAACATTGCTGGTCCGACAACGGCATCTTCAACATTGAAGGTGGCTGCTACGCCAAGACGATTGACTTGTCGGCCGAGAAAGAGCCGACAATTTTTTCCGCGATCCGCTTCGGCTCCGTGCTGGAGAACGTCGTGATGGACCCGGAAACGCGGGAGGTCGACTTCCACGATTCGTCGATCACCGAGAACACCAGGACGTCGTATCCGATCGAGTTCATCCCCAATGCCAAGATCCCCTGCATGGGGGGCCATCCCCGCGACATCATTCTATTAACATGCGACGCCTTCGGCGTGCTGCCGCCGGTTAGCAAACTGACGCCTGCGCAGGCCATGTACCACTTCATCAGCGGCTACACTGCCAAGGTGGCCGGGACCGAGGTCGGCGTCACCGAACCGCAGGCCACGTTCTCCGCTTGTTTCGGCGCTGCGTTTTTGGTGTGGCATCCGGCGAAATACGCCGAAATGCTGGCTGCTAAGATGAAACAACATGGCAGCTCCGCCTGGTTGGTCAATACCGGCTGGTCCGGGGGCGCCTACGGCGTCGGGGCAAGAATGCAGTTGTCCTATACGCGAGGCATCATCGACGCGATTCACAAAGGTGCCTTGGCCGACGTGCCGTGCGAACAGGACCCCATTTTTGGATTTGAAATCCCCACCGCCTGTCCGAATGTCCCGGACGAAATCCTGCTGCCGTGGAAAACGTGGGACGATCAGGCCGTTTTTGAGCGCACCGCCCGGAGATTAGCAGCGATGTTCGCAAAGAATTTCGAGCAATATGCCGCCGGAGCCAGCGCAACAACCCGCGCCGCCGGCCCGAAATTCTAACGGAGCTTTTCGATATCCGATGCGCCCTGCGCTCGGAGCAAAAAAGCGGATGAAACGAGAGAAAACGATTCCCGAAACCGCCAAGTTCCGTCGCTCGTTCCCTTTCCGAATCCGCAATCGATTGCTAAGCTAGCGACCCCGACTTACCGTCCGTCTGGCTCTCCGCCAGCCCGACGGTCCCTCCCATGAGGATACGCCGTATCGAACGACAACCGGCGAAACCGAGGGCGTAGCTCAGTTGGTAGAGCAACGGACTTTTAATCCGTAGGTCCAGGGT
>CALFYU010000550.1 GCA_937952455.1 uncultured Planctomycetaceae bacterium | reverse complement strand
TGGTCCGGCTTCATGGCGTAGGTTTCAAGCTGGCTCGGACCGCCCCACATCCAAAACAGGATCACCGACGTCGTCCGCTGCGAACTTTGTTCCGCTTGCAGACGCAGGACATCGGCCAACGTCACTCCGCCCAACGCCAACGTCCCCACGCGCAGAAACTCGCGGCGGTGAATTGGTCCGGCACAAACGGAACCCGACATGGGCGGATGACTCCCGGAGTCGCTGACATTACCTGAAACGGGACGCATCAATTATTGCTGATCTGTCGGCGGCGTGCAATGGGAAGGGTAGGCTTGAGGGACGAGACTGTACGCCTTAGACCGTAGGCTTTAGGGGTTGCGGGCGCTATTCGATTGGTTTCAGTGTTAATGTGATTTCGTCAGCGTTGTTGCCGAGGTGCATCTTCGTGCCGTTGGGGTTTTTGACTTCGATGGTGCCGGTGATGTCGGCGAAGGGGTTGTCTTCGTAGCCCTCAGCGACTGAAATCGCGGGGCGGTTGTGGCGGTCTTCTAGGCGGCAATCGATGAAATCGATACCGCCGAACGTCGCAACGCGCTGGGGACGAAACGGGTGCAGCCAGATGGGTGCCCACATGCCTTCGTAGTTGCGATTGCGGGCAACGTCTTTGAGCGTGCAACCGACAAAACGAACCCGTGCGGACTTCGGCGATTTGTCCTGCACCTTGATACCATAAGCTTCGGTCCCCTCGACGGTGCAATTGCGGAATTCCACAAGCCCCTGCGGACCGTCGTCGACGATCTTGGTCACACGAATTCCCGGCCCGCGACGGCTGCTGACGGAACAGTTGTCGAACAGTATCGAAATATCGTCCGACGTCTTATCCTGATGCGACAAAAACACTTCGATGCCGTCGCCATAGTTGTCGACGAACCGGCAATTGCGGAACAGGATGTCCTTCACCTTTTGATCGGGTGCATCGGGCTCAATGTCGACGCCGGATGACGGCGGTGTGCCCCAGGTGTTCTGAAAGACGCTGTCCTCTACTAACAAACCGTCCACACTGATGATGCTGATTCCCTGTCGGTAATTGTTATCGCAATCAACGTCCTTGATGTGGATGTTTTTGCAATAGCCCTGCTTGCCGTCACCGATATAAATGCCGTCGCCGCCGCTGTCGCGGAGCGTCACGCCGTAAACGTTGACGTTCGAACATCCGCGGAGCGAGAGGGCCATCCGCCATTCCGCCTTTTCGTATTGGCCGAACCAGCGGTTCCAGCCGAAATCTTTGAGCACGATGCCGACGATGTAGTCTTCCTTCTGCATGCGGACCGTGGCCCCGTAGCCGCGGAGAGTGAAGTTGGAAATGTTGCGGCCGGTGAAGACCGAATCGCCGCGTCCGCGATACTCGCCCCGCTTGGCGGTAATCACCGCCCCTTTTTCCAATACCAATTCCTGATTCCCCACCAATTGAATCGGCCGCACGATCCAGTCCGAACCGATGTCGGGGACGATCACCTTCTTGGCACCGGAATCGATCGCCCCCTGCAATGCCTCGGTCGCGTCGTCGGGATCAAAACCCCACCAGGCGGCATTGGCCGTGTCCCGTTTGCCGTCAAGGACCTCCTGAACCGCTTGGGGATCCCCCTGCGGCGGCTTGTCGGCCGAGACTTCGGTGGGGACGATCAACAGCCAGGACAACAGGACAAACAACAAAAACCGCATGAGGATACCTCGTTGGTTTTGAAGGAAGTGCCGCCAGAGAACTAAAAGAGCCTAATGCAATAACCCTAAGACACCCGATCGACGGGTGGGACTGCTGGCTTGTCCAGCAGTGTTCTACCGCTTGCACGTTCAGCACTGGCGGGCAAGCCGTCAGTGGCACCCCGATTGCGAAAATACTCAGGCGAGCAATTCGGTAATCGGACGACCATTCACCGGGATTGGAATCGGGCGGCCGGAGAAGTCGGTGAATTCGATCTTGCGATAATCGATTCCCAAATGACCATACACCGTGGCGAGAAAATCGCCGCTGCCGACACGGCGGTCGACCACCTGTTCGCCCCGCGGATCGGTACCGCCGATCACCTGCCCGGTGCGGATGCCGCAGCCGGAAAAGAGCATCGACGTGGCGCTGGGCCAATGATCGCGGCCCGGCTGCGTCACGCCGCTGGCGCTGTCGGCGGCATAGGAAATCTTAGGTGTGCGGCCGAATTCTCCCGTGATGAGCACCAATACGCGCTGCTCCAAGCCCCGTTCGTAGACGTCTTCGATCAACGTCGTGACCGCCTGATCGAAATAGGGGGCCCGCGATTTCATCGCGTCGAAACAGTGATGATTGACGGCGTGGTCGTCCCAGTTTTGCACGCGGCCGCACAGCGGGCCGGCGAGGGTCACCGCCACCAGATCGACGCCCGCTTCGACCAGCCGCCGCGCGAGCAGACAACGCTGACCCCACTCATTGCGGCCGTAGCGATCACGCAAACGCGGATCTTCGCTGCTCAGGTCGAAGGCCGCTTTGGCTTGCGGACGGGTGAGCATTTCCCAGGCCATCTGTTCAAACGAGTCCATCGCCTGCATGTCGTCCAACACGTCGGCGGTCCGCTGCATGCGATCGAGCTGCTGCCGCAGCGACATCCGCGCGCCGATTCGCGAACCTTGTGCGGCATCCTGCATGCCGACGTTGGGAACCGTGAAGTTGTCGGCATTGGGATCGGCGTTGACGGCAAAGGCCTCGTAGGCCGGCCCCAAATAAGCGGCGCCGAGATAGGGAATCGGCGTGGCTCCGATGTAATTCGGGAGCGACCGGCCGAAGCTTCGCCGCACATAATTGGTGACTGTCAAAAAATCGGGATGGTCGGAGCGGGGATTGAATTGGCGGATCTCGTGGCCGGTGAACATCTGCTGCTGGCCGATTCCGTGGCAGAAGCCGGTATGCACCATCGACCGCAGGATCGCGAATTTGTCCGCAATCCGCGCGTGTCCCGGCAACAACTCGCAGATGTCCAAACCGGGAACAGTGGTGGCGATCGGATCAAACGGCCCGCGATACTCCGCCGGGGCTTGCGGTTTGGGGTCGTACGTTTCGAGGTGGCTGGCGCCGCCGTGCAAAAAGACCAGGATCAGCGCCGTTGGTGATTTGTCGGATTCCTCCGCCGCTTCGGCCCGCAGACGCAGCAGGCCCGGCAGCGTCAGGCTCGTCAGCCCGGCCAACCCGCCCGTGAGGAATGAGCGGCGAGCGACACCATCGGGTTTACAGCTCTGCGAATTGGCGTGACCCGTTTCCACTGATGGTTTCCCTTTGGGCGGGACATGTTGGTGGGGATTTGATTATAATGGGAGCACGGGCTGATTGTCATTCGAAAATACGACTTGTCAGACGCTCATGACGGCACGTGGTGAACCTGGAGTTGTCATGCTTACTCGAAGAGACTTTCTAATTGGCTCGGCTATGGGCGTTACTACCTTGGGAACATCATGTGGTCAAAATGATGACCTAAGCGAACGACTGAAAAAGTTCAATCGTCCCTATGCCCGAATGAACTTTTCCCCAAGCGATCCCGGACCGGTGCCGATCACCAAACTGTCAGGCGCGCCCTGGTGGCCGGAAAATGTCGCGCGTCCGACGTGCGTCGACGGCCACAAAATGTCGTTTATCGGTCAATTCCGATTGGACGAAGTTCCTAACCAACAGCAACCACCATCGCTTCTCTCATTCCATTATTGCGAACAGTGCATGTTCGACGGCAAGATGCCGTTTGGATGGGAAGACGAAGGACACCAGCTTCGCTACAACCTATCGATCTTTCCGAACCTTGACGCGCCAATTGACGCATTGGGCATTGTGGCAGAATCCTCAATTTCGCCATTAACACCAGTGTTGGAACAGGGAGTGGAGACTCTCAATATCGAAGACATCTGGGAGAAGTTCCCAGAGACCGCTGTGCCGGGGGGAATTCCAGGTTTGGAGTCCATCCCCCATGAAAACCGAAACAAACTCGGCGGATGGCCGTCCTGGGTTCAGCACCCGATACGTCCCGTCGACAAGTCGCGAGGTGTAATGTGGTTTGTCGGCCAACTCGATTGCGTCGTATGTCCGGACTGTTATACATTTCTGTTTGCGTCCGACGTTGCGACTGGTCGTCAGGAAGCTGAAATGGTACTTCAAACGACGTGAACCGCCATCCGCTGCCTGCGCCAAGACCAGAATGAATGAGGACGTTTGCAGTAACCGTTGGACGGTCTTGATCGTCATAGTTTATCGATAGTGCATGCTTCCTGTGGTCGCTACTTACGCCGCTTCGCTTTACGCTTCTTAGTCGCCGCCTGCTCCGCCGCCT
>CALFYU010000549.1 GCA_937952455.1 uncultured Planctomycetaceae bacterium | reverse complement strand
TTTTTCTCACCCATGCCCACCCCCAAGCTCGCGGGGCTCGGCGTCGTGCAGTTCGCCGCTCGAGGCGGCGCTGACGCTGATGGAGCGCACCAGTGCCGTGGACGAACGCGGCGAGACGATCAAGGAGAAGGACTACGACGTCGAGGACGACAACTAGATCGTCGCCGAGCTAGGTGCCGGCAATGACAGCATCGTCAACAATACTGACATCAACATGAACGCCAACGGCGGAGCGGGCAACGACACGCTCACCGGTGGTTCGCAAGCCGACAATATGTTCGGCGGCGACGGCGATGACGTGCTCAATGGCAACGACGGCAACGATTACCTCAACGGCCAAGCGGGCAACGACAACATTCATGGCGGCAACGGTAACGACCAACTCTACGGTGAAGCTGGGAATGACACGCTCTACGGCGACGCGGGCGATGATAATGTCCGAGGCGGCGACGGGACCGATTGGCTTTATGGCCAGGCGGGTAACGACACCCTCCGCGCTGACGCCGGGAATGACATTCTCTACGGCGGCGCGGGTAACGATTACATGTACGGCAACGACGGCAATGATCGGATGTATGCCGGCGACGGTAACGACCGCATGTACGGCGGACTCGGCAGCGACCTGATGTTCGGTCAGGACGGACTCGATTCGCTGTATGGCGAAGCCGGCACCGATTCATTGTACGGTGGCGAAGATAACGACCGGCTCGACGGCGGAGCGGACCGCGACTACATGTTCGGCGAGAACGGTAACGACGTGATGCTGGGCGGAACCGGCAACGACTACATGCGGGGCGGCAACGGCAACGATTCGATCTGGGGCCAGGACGGGGCCGACAGTATCTACGGTGATGACGGCAACGACCAACTGGTGGGCGACGCCGGGAACGATTACATCCGCGGCGGCAACGGTGACGACCGCATGTGGGGCGTTAACGGCGACGACCGCATCTACGGCGACGCCGGTGACGACCGCGTCTACGCCGGCAACGGAGACGATTCGGTCTACGGTGGATCGGGCAACGATTACCTCTATGGCGGCAACGACGACGACACCATGGACGGCGGGTTGGGAGCCGATCACCTGTACGGTCAAAACGGCAACGACACGCTGGACGGCGGCTTTGACGTGAACAACTACGATTGGCTGTACGGCGGAGCGGGGGCGGACAATTTCAAGCAGAACCTGAAACGCATCAACCCCAACGCTTACTACTACATTTCGACGGCTTACCTGATGGACTACGCCGGTGGTGAAGGGGACAGCGTCTCCTACAGCTACTTCGGCTAGAACCACGAGTGTGGGGCAGGGCGATGCCTCGCCGCGGAGCAATCCGCGGCGGGGTTTTTATTGTTTTCATCGGCGTGCGTTTCCTGTTAGGATCTTGCTCTCTCATTGGCGGCAATTTCCCGCCGGAGTCACTCGATTCAGAGGTCGTGCGCATGATTATCCCGTTGTCCGATCTCGACTCGACCCAAGTGGCGGTGGCCGGTGGAAAAGGAGCTTCACTCGGCGAGTTGACGCAGGCGGGTGTGCCGGTGCCTCCCGGTTTCGTTGTTTCCAGCGTCGCGTTTACAGAGGCCATTCATTCCGGCGACCATCAGCAGTACCTACAACAAGTCTTGCAGCGACTGGACGCCGATCAAATCGAACCAGGCGATGCTTCCACGGAGATTGCCCGGCATCTGGCGTCGGTGGGGGTAACGGATGACCTCACCGCGGCGATTGAACAGGCGCTTGACAGGTTGGGACTCACGGCTGTTTCCGTCCGTTCCAGCGCCACGTGCGAGGACAGCGGCGCCAGTGCTTGGGCAGGACAGCTAGAAACGTATCTCGACGTGCCGCCTGAACATGTCGTGTCCCGCGTGCGAGACTGCTGGATGTCGATGTTCAGTCCCCAGGCGCTGGCCTACGGCGCCGCTCATGGATACGGTGCCGGCCAATTCGCAGTCGCGGTCGTCGTGCAGCAGATGGTGAATAGCGAGGTGTCGGGGATCGGTTTCTCGGTGCATCCGGTTACGCAGGAACCGAATATCATGCTCATCGAGGCTTGCTTCGGCCTGGGAGAGGCGATCGTCTCGGGCCGCATCAATCCGGATCAATACGTCGTCGAACGGGGCGGCGATAAGATCCTGGAGTGCATCGTCGGCAGCCAACGCGAGGCATTGTTCATCGAATCCGAAGCGACACCGGCCGCTTGGCGCGAATTAGGCGAGCGGGGCAGCCAACGCAAAATCAGCGATGCGCAAGTCACAGAATACGCCAACCTGTTGGGAAAAATCCACGACCACTACGGGCACCCCGTCGACACAGAATGGGCGATTGAGGAGGGCCAGTTTCGCCTGCTGCAGGCGCGGCCGATCACAACACTCGCAGATGAATACCAAGAATCGCTGATCGATTTGAGCATCGAATGGCAGCCGATCGTCCGCCGCCCGCAATCGCTGATCGAGGTCTCGATTACGTCGCATTGGATCGATACCCAGCACGCTCGAAATCACTTGGGGATTCACGTTGATCGCCAAATCGCCATCCAAGACCAAGCGGGAATGGCCCAACTGTTTCAGGCGAAGGAAACCTGCCGGCAAAGTTTTTCACGAATTGAGGAAATTCTTAAGAGCGACCGTCAAGAATTCATCGACTTGCTGCAGCGAGGCCGGCAGTTTTATCGTGAAGTGGATGCGCGGATCGAGCGAGGACCAGACGCGTTCTCCGGTTTGGATGAGGCGGTCGATTTCTTCGCCGACGCCGCGCAGCACACGACGGTCTATCCCTTCTTAGCGTTGTCTATTTTGGGAGAGAATCAGATCGACGATCCGGAGATTCGCGGTTTGGCCGAGGAGCTTCGCTCGCGGTCGCTGTATCCGGCGATTGAGCGCAAAATCATCGATCCGCTCGTAGCCCGTATCACGCGGGAGATGGGGTTTTCCGCGCCGGAAGAAGCGCCGCTGGTCGTCACCTGGAGTGAATTGCACCGCGGAACGCTCAACCGCGACATTTTGGAATCGCGGCTGCAGGCGGTACGCGACGGACACCGGTTCGTCTTTCAAACATTCGACGGCGAAGATCAGGTTCATCTGGTGCGGCAAACCGAGTACCTGCTGATGCGGATCGCACGGCAGCGGCAAGTTGTGCAAAAACCGGACGAAGATCAATTGGTGGGCAGTGCCGCCTGGCCGGGCATCTATCAAGGCCGCGCGCGTGTGATTCTCAGTCCGGACACGGTTGGCCAAACATTCGAGGAAGGCGAGGTGTTGGTTTCGATTCAGTCGAGTCCGGCATTAATGCCGTTCCTCAGACGGTGCGGTGCGATTGTGACCGACGACGGCGGAATCGCCTGCCATGCGGCGATCATCGCCCGAGAGCTTCGCAAACCGACGCTCATCGGCACCGGGCGGGCCACGTCGATGATTCAAACGGGGGACTTGGTGGAGGTCGATACCTATTCGCAGATCGTGCGAGTTATTGAGCGCGCGTAGTCGATCAATTCGTGATTGCCGTGTCCTGGTCCAGCAAACCGGATGTGATCCGCGCCGAACGGATCTCCGCATAGGGGTTGATCTGCTGCGGCAACAATGCGAGCAATAATTCCGCGACGGCGACTTCCCGGTCCAGCAGGGGATAGGGGGCCTTGTCATCGTCCACGGCGATGACCATTTCCAACGACAACGGGTGAAACGTTTTCATCTCAGGGGGGCCTTTCCTCGGCAACGCAACCGGACAACGGCGGCTTCCTTGTCTCACAATTGGGAGCCTTCTAGAACAACACGCGACGCCCCTCACGCCAACCGGCAACCCCCGGCAGTTTTTTTGTCGGCGCCACGGCCTCGCAAACGTTCACAAGGTCGCGAAAACGTAGTACAGTGAACCAAGCGCTATCTTACGCGCCGCGAGACTCCTCAATCGGACGGGAAGGGAATACGGGATGCTGCGAAGTTTTGCCGTGCTGTTGTTTTTCGCTCTTATCGCCAGTACCGCACGCATGTCGGCGGCGGACATCGATTTCGGCCGGGACGTGCAGCCGATTCTGTCGGACAAATGTTACGCCTGCCACGGCCCCGACGCGGAAGAACGGCAAGGGGGCGATCCGGACGCCGGGGGACTCCGTTTCGACACCCAAGAGGGTGCCTTCAGCGACTTGGGCGGTTATTTCGCCATCGACCCCGGTAAGCCGGAATCGAGCGAACTCGTCGCCCGCATTACGTCCGATGATGACTCGCTGCAAATGCCGCCGGTCGATCATCCCAAGCAGCTCACCGACCGCGAAAAGTCGATCCTCGTCGATTGGATCAAACAGGGAGCACCGTGGAAAACACACTGGGCCTACGATCCGCCGGTGCGGCACGCGGTTCCCGAAGTGGCTGGCGGACGTGCGCCGCAGAACTTTATCGACAATTTCATCCTGGCACGGCTGCAGGCCGCAGGACTCACCCCGTCGCCGGCGTCCGATAAGCGCACGCTGTTGCGGCGGCTCAGTTTTGACCTGATCGGTTTGCCCCCCACCGTCGAGGAGATGCAGGCGTTCTTGGCGGACGATTCCCCCGATGCGTACGAAAAGTGCGTCGACCGATTGTTGGCTTCGCCGCACTATGGTGAGCGGATGGCCATGCACTGGCTCGATTTGGTGCGCTATGCCGATTCGGTCGGCTACCACGGCGACCAGCCGGTGAGCGTTTCGCCCTATCGCGATTATGTGATTGAGGCCTTCAACGCCAACATGCCGTATGACCGTTTCACCCGCGAACAATTGGCGGGCGACCTGTTGGCCGAACCGACGCACGAGCAATTGATCGCCTCAGGCTATAACCGGCTGGGGATGATGTCGGCCGAAGGGGGCGTGCAGCCCAAGGAATATCTGGCCAAATACGCCGCCGACCGCGTCCGCAACGCGGCCGGCGTCTGGCTCGGTTCCACGCTCGGGTGTGCGGAGTGCCACGATCACAAGTACGACCCATTTACCTCGAAAGACTTCTATCGTTTTGCGTCGTTTTTCGCGGACATCAAGGAGCGGGGGCTTTATTCCGGATCGAACCGCACGGGCCGCTGGGGCCCGCAGATCGACGTTCCCAATGAACAACTGCCTGGGCTTCTCAAACCGATCGACCGGCAACTTGCCGAGTTGCAAATGATTGTCGACACACCGACCGAAGAACTCGCCGCAGCCCAGGTCGAATGGGAGCAACAACTCCAATCGGCGCCAAAATGGGAAGTCCTGATCCCCGCATCGGCCGAAGCGCTGCACGAGACGAAACTTGACGTGCTGGAGGACCATTCGCTTCTCGCCTCCGGGCCTGATCCGGCTCAGAACAGTTACACGGTGACCGCCAAGATTCCGCTGAAGAACATTACCGGTTTTCGTGTCGAAGTCTTACCCGATAAGTCCCTGCCCCAGAACGGGCCGGGCCGGGCAGGGAACGGCAATTTTGTACTCACCGAATTTCGCGTTGCTCACACCGATGGAGATGACACAGCGATAGCGGTTCCGCTCAAAAACGCGTCTGCGACGATCGAGCAGACGATCGGCGCGGGCAATGTGCCGGATAAGAAATGGTCGGCCGCACACGCCATCGACGGCGACGCTCAAGGCGCCG